>NZ_VMMF01000012.1:0-61773 GCF_013277075.1 Streptococcus sp. 959 | reverse complement strand
CTACTTTTTCTAATTTTTTTAATTAATTTTACAACAGCCTCAGTTCGAGCTGTATGTGGGAACATATCGACCGACTGGATATAATGTAGATCATAGACTTCTACTAAGCGCACCAAATCACGAGCCAAGGTCGAAACATTACAAGAAATATAAACCATTTTTTCTGGTACATAGGTAAGAATAGTGTCTAATAACTTATCATCCAGACCTGTACGCGGTGGATCTACAATCAAAGCATCTGCTCGGTATCCTTCCTTGTACCAACGAGAAATAATCTCTTCTGCTGTTCCAGCTTCATAATGAGTATTATCAAATCCCATTCTTTTAGCATTTCGCTTGGCATCTTCAATGGCTTCTGGAATAATATCCATACCTCTGAGTGTCTTTACTTTCTTTGCGAATGCAAATCCAATCGTTCCAACTCCACAATAAGCGTCAATCAAATGGTCTTCTTTATCAACATTCAGCGCTTTTACTGCTTCGCTATAGAGGACTTCTGTTTGTTCAGGATTTAGCTGATAGAAAGCTCTAGGGGATAGTGAGAATTCATAGTCGAGTACACCTTCTTGAATACTCTCTTCTCCCCAGATAATCTCTGTCTTTTCACCATATATCTCACTTGTTTTAGCTGTATTTGTATTCACAGCTACTGTCACAATTTCTGGGAAATCTTTAACTAAATCTTTTACCAGTTGTGTTAAGTTAAGCTGACGGTTTGTAACAATAATAATCTGAACCTGTCCGGTCTTTCTTGCTCGTCGGACCATAATAGTCCTAACACCTAGAACTTTTCTCTCATCAGTGATTGGAATCTGGTGATAAGTAAGTAATTCTGCTAGGCGATTAGCAATCACTTGAGTTTCCTTATCTTGTACCAGGCAGTCTTTCAACTCTACTAAATAATGAGAGTTTTGTGCATATAAGCCTGCCTTGACCTGATTTTTAAATTTTCGAGTCTGAAATTGTAACTTAGCACGATAGTACTTGGGTTCCTGCATTCCAATAGTTGGACGAATTTCATAGTTTTCATATCCTGCAGGGGCGAATTTTTTCAGTGCTTGGTGAAGTAGGTCCGTCTTGAACTCTAGCTGCTTATCATAATGCAGGTGCATGATTTGACAGCCTCCGCATTCATTGTAAATAGTACAAGCTGGCACAACTCGGAATTTTGACTTCTTATTAACCTTCAGTAATTTTGCCTCAACAAAGTTACGTTTAATAGAAGTAATCTGACAATAGATATCTTCTCCTTTGAGAGCACCAGGCACAAAGACTAATGTTTTTTGGTAAAAGCCGATTCCCTCACCATTAATTCCCATGCGCTTGATTTTTAATGGTATTTTTTGTTTCACTTTCAGATTCATACCCCTATCTTATCACATTTTGAGTTATAATAGAACTATGAAAATCACAAAACTTGAAAAGAAAAAAAGACTCTATCTGATGGAGCTTGATAATGGCGACAAATGCTACATCACCGAAGATACAATTGTTCGTTTTATGTTATCGAGAGATAAGGTGATAAGCGAAGAGGAATTGAAAGAGATTCAAGACTTTGCCCAATTTTCTTATGGTAAAAATCTAGCCCTCTACCACCTATCCTTCAAAGCTCGCACTGAAAAAGAGGTCAGAGAATATCTGAAAAAATATGATATTGATGAAAACATAGTTGCGCAAGTTATTGCTAATCTTAAAGAAGATAAGTGGATCAATGATAGCCAGTACGCTTATGCTATCATCAATGCCAATCAACTTTCAGGAGACAAGGGGCCTTATGTACTGACTCAGAAATTAGCACAAAAAGGAATTTCAAAATCTACTATAGAAGAGATATTGAAAGAATTTGATTTTTCTGAAGTTGCTCAACGTGTTGCTAATAAACTATTGAAAAAATATGAAGGAAAACTTCCAGCTCGTGCCTTGCAAGATAAGATTATCCAGAACTTGACCAACAAGGGCTTCTCTTACTCTGATGCTAAAAGTGCCTTTGACCAGTTGGATAGTCAAGTTGACCAAGAAACGACTCAGGAACTCATCTTCAAGGAACTTGATAAGCAATATGCTAAGTATGCCCGAAAATATGAAGGATACGAACTTAAACAGCGTTTAACTCAAGTTTTAGCACGAAAAGGCTACGATTTTTCGGATATAGCAAGCGCTCTCAGAGAATATCTTTAATTTTTTCATGTAAAATTCACAGATTTTAGGTAATTTTATGGTACAATAGTAAACGATAAACTTATAAATTGTAGAAAGTTGGTTAGTTATGAAGCTTCCAAAAGAAGGCGACTTTATTACAATTCAAAGTTATAAGCATGATGGGAGCCTCCACCGAACTTGGCGGGACACCATGGTACTAAAAACAACAGAAAACGCCATTATTGGTGTCAACGATCATACACTTGTTACCGAAAGTGATGGTCGTCGTTGGGTTACTCGAGAACCAGCTATTGTTTACTTTCACAAGAAATATTGGTTTAATATCATTGCCATGATTCGTGATAATGGAATTTCCTACTATTGCAATATGGCTAGCCCCTACTATCTTGACGAAGAAGCACTAAAGTATATTGATTACGATTTGGATGTTAAAATTTTTACAGATGGGGAAAAACGTCTCTTGGACGTTGAAGAATATGAGCGTCACAAACGCAAAATGAATTATTCTGATGATTTGGACTATATTTTAAAAGAACATGTCAAAATTCTTGTTGATTGGATTAACAATGGACGTGGTCCTTTCTCAGAAGCCTATGTAAACATTTGGTACAAGCGCTATGTAGAACTAAAGAATCGGTAAAGTTGTCAAACTGGGGTGAGAGCCCTGGTTTTTTATTTTAATACTCAATGAAAATCAAAGAGCAAACTAGGAAACTAGCCGCAGGTTGCTCAAAGAACTGCTTTGAGGTTGTAGATAGAACTGACGAAGTCAGTAACCATACATACGGAAAGGCAACGTTGACGCGGTTGGCATTTGATTTTCGAAGAGTATAAAAACCCAGTTTTTCAGCTGGGTTGGTCTCTATATATCTAATTTAGTAACAGTAAATTTGATGTGGGAATAATCTTTTTCAACATCCTTATCCAGTAAGAAAGCCGTGGCGTCCTTCTTAACTTGAACAAGGTCAATATTCTGGGCTTGGGCCGCATAGACGCAGCCACAATAACATTGACGGTAGATGTCATACTCTTCACACATCTCTACTGAACGTTTGTAGCCCTGATTTTTTTTGAAATCGCTGGGAAGATAGTGGGTGGTATAAATCTTTTGCACATCGATTCCGATGCTGTTGATGGTTTGAGAATTCTTATGTGGACTGATAGTCAAGGCTGAGCCAAAGTAGTCAAAGCCCAAATCCATAGCCACTTGCGCTGTTTTATCCAGACGGTAGTCAAAGCAAACCTTACAACGGTCGCCACCTTCAGGTTCTTCTTCCAAACCTCGAACCAGTTTACGATATTCGTTGGGTTCATAAGGTGCTTCTAGGTACTGAACCGTATTTCCTGTCCTCTCATTGAAATCACTGACAAATTTCTTGGTAACATAAGCCCGCTTATGGTATTCTGCCTTGGGATGGATATTAGAATTGGCAAAATAGATGGTCACATCTGCATACTTGGTCAAATATTCGAGGGTATAGGTACTGCAAGGGGCACAGCAAACATGCATGAGAATGGTTGGTCGCTGCTCATTTTTCTCCCATACTTGTACCATTTTCTGCATGACACGGTCATAATTAATCTTCTGATTGGGGTTCATCTTGCTCAGAATTTCTTCTACATCGATCATGTTCTTCTCCTTTTTCTAGTCTTATTTTATCATATAAGTTAGGAGAGCTCAAATCTATTTAAAATAGAAAACCATAAAAGGAGGAAATACGCATCCCTCCTTTTGTATTTTTTATAAGTTGCTTTTACATCATGCCGCCCATCATGCTTGGATCCATTGCTGGAGCTGGGGCTGCTGGTTCTGGTTTGTTAGCTACGACTGCTTCTGTTGTCAAAATCAAGCTGGCTACAGATGCCGCATTTTGTAAGGCTGAACGGCTCACTTTAACTGGGTCAATAATTCCCTCTTCAATCATGTTGACCCACTCGCCAGTTGCTGCGTTGAAGCCTGTGCCAAGCTCAGCATTTTTCAAACGATCGATAACGATTGATCCTTCAAATCCTGCATTGTGGGCGATTTGACGAACAGGTTCTTCCAAGGCACGGAGTACAATATTGCGTCCTGTTGCTTCATCTCCTGTCAATTCCAAATTAGCCACTGCTGGGATAACATTTACAAGAGCTGTTCCACCACCAGCAACGATTCCTTCTTCAACAGCTGCACGAGTAGCATTGAGAGCATCTTCAATGCGGAGTTTCATTTCTTTCAACTCAGTTTCAGTTGCAGCTCCGACCTTGATTACTGCTACACCACCTGACAATTTGGCCAATCGTTCTTGTAATTTTTCACGATCAAATTCAGATGTTGTAGTTTCGATTTGAGACTTGATAACTGCAACACGGTGAGAAATCGCTTCAGGATTTCCAGCACCTTCTACGATAACAGTGCTATCTTTATCAACAGTCACTCTCGCAGCTTGACCAAGTGCTTCAATTGTCGCATCTTTCAACTCAAGACCAAGATCTTCTGTGATAACTGTTCCACCTGTCAAGATGGCTATATCTTCAAGCATTGCTTTGCGACGGTCACCAAAGCCAGGTGCCTTGACTGCTACTACGTTGAAGGTTCCACGAATCTTGTTCAATACAAGAGTTGGAAGAGCTTCACCATCCACATCATCCGCAATAATCAAGAGTGGACGATTGCTTTGGAGAATGCTTTCGAGAAGTGGCAAGATTTCTTGGATATTTGAGATCTTCTTATCGGTAATCAAAATGTATGGATTTTCAAGGTCAGCTACCATTTTTTCGCTATCTGTTACCATGTACTGTGAAAGGTAACCACGGTCAAACTGCATACCTTCCACAACTTCAAGTTCTGTTTCCATACCACGTGACTCTTCGATAGTGATGACTCCATCTTTGCCAACTTTTTCCATGGCTTCAGAGATGTACTCACCAACTTTTTCAGAACGAGAAGACACGGCAGCAACCTGAGCGATGGCTTCTTTATTAGCAACTGGGATGGCATTGTTTTTCAAGGCTTCTACTGCTGCAGCAACTGCTATTTCAATTCCACGACGAATGCCGATTGGATTTGCGCCTGCTGTGACGTTTTTGATTCCTTCGCGGACGATCGCTTGGGTCAAAACAGTTGCAGTTGTAGTCCCGTCACCTGCGATATCATTGGTTTTTGAAGCTACTTCTGATACCAATTTGGCACCCATATTTTCAAAATGATCTTCCAACTCGATTTCTTTGGCAATGGTCACACCATCATTGGTAATCAAAGGTGAACCGAATGATTTTTCAAGAACAACGTTACGACCTTTTGGTCCTAAGGTTACTTTAACAGTGTCTGCAAGGATATCGACACCACGAACCATAGCTGAACGAGCATCAGATGAAAATTTAATTTCTTTTGACATACTTACTTTCTCCTTCTATTCTTCAATGATAGCCAAAATGTTCGCTTCGCCAACGATGATGTACTTCTCATCGCCATCTTTGACATCAATACCTGCATGGGCTTCAACTAAGACACGGTCGCCAGGCTTGACACTTGGAGCCACCAAATCACCGTTTAAGGTACGAACCCCTTGTCCAGTAGCTACAACTTGAGCTGTTTTTGTTTTTTCTTGGGCTGAACCTGCAAGGACAAATCCTCCAACAGTTTGTTCTTTTTCTTCGATTTTCAAGACCACACGGTCTCCTAATGGTTTCAACATCTGATTTCCTCCATAATGAGATAGATATTATTAGCACTCTTTGCACTTGAGTGCTAATTCATAGTTCTATTGTATCACTTGGTCAGAAATAGTCAAGAAAAAAGTCTGACTTTCTCAAGATAAAAAGCCTGAGACCAACTCAGACTTTTCAATGCTTAAAATGGCAATTCTTCCTCTTCCAAGACTAGATCTGCCAAATCCTGTCCTGCGTTATTTTCTCGCATGGCACGTTGGGCTCGGCTTTCCAAGAGTTGGAA
Source organism: Streptococcus sp. 959 (assembly GCF_013277075.1). Taxonomy (GTDB): domain Bacteria; phylum Bacillota; class Bacilli; order Lactobacillales; family Streptococcaceae; genus Streptococcus; species Streptococcus pseudopneumoniae_C. The sequence continues at coordinate 55,679 of NZ_VMMF01000012.1, read as the reverse complement.
TCCTGTCACAAGTACCTCGGTCACATAGTTCATCTGGCCATTTTTCTCGAAGCGACGGGTACGCAATTCTCCATCCACGGAAATAAGACTGCCTTTGGTTGCGTAGCTTGCCAATGTTTCTGCTAGTCTTCCCCATAAAACCATATTAACAAAATCCGCTTCGCGTTCACCATTTTGGTCTTTGTAACGACGATTCACAGCAATGGTTGCTCGCGCAACTGACTTGTCATTGTTGGTTTTGTGCAATTCTGGTGTAGACGTTAAACGTCCAATCAAGATAACTTTATTATACATATTTTTTCCTCCTACTTATCTATTCGTAGGAAATCAAAAAAAGTTACAGAAATTTGTAACTTTTCGAGAAAATTTTTTATTTTTTATGAACCATGAAACCTGTCGCCTGTTGATTGGCCATAATAGTTATATCTGTAATCTGAACACGACGAGGTTGACTAGTCACATAGACTACTGTGTCTGCAATATCCTGAGCTTGCAAAGCTTCTACTCCTTGGTAAACGGACGCAGCCCGCTCTTTGTCACCATGAAAACGCACTGTAGAAAAATCTGTTTCGACAATTCCAGGCTGAATGGTGGTCACCTTGATATCTGTTGAAATGGTATCAATTCGCAGTCCATCTGAAAAGGTCTTAACCGCTGCCTTGGTAGCTGAGTAAACAGCGGCACCAGCATAGGCGTAGATTCCTGCGGTTGACCCCATATTGATAATATGACCTTGATTGGATTTTACCATTGCTGGCAAGAAGCAACGAGTGACTGCCATTAAACCTTTGACATTGGTATCCAGCATGGTCAACATATCCAACTCTTCATAGTCCTGATAAGGTGCTAAACCTAGAGCTAGTCCAGCGTTATTGACCAAGATATCAATCTGCCCTATCGTTTCCAAAATATCGGAGCAGACAGGCTTTACCATGGTCATATCCGTAACATCTAGCGGAAAAGTCCAAACTGTTTGATTTGGAAAAGTTTCTGCAAACTCCGACTTGAGGGTTTCTAGTCTGTCTATCCGTCGTCCAGTTAAAACAACATTCTCACCCTGCTCTAGATAAGCACGCGCAATCGCTTCACCAATTCCTGATGTCGCCCCTGTAATCACTACATTTTTTGCCATCTTATTTCCTTCTATCTGGTCTATCAGATACTAACAACTTCTTAGGCAGTCCAGTGTTTAGCTGGATCAAATGGAGTTCCAACAACTTGGTCTTCTGATAATTCAATAATACCACGTTTTTGCGGAGCATTTGGCAGATGCAATTCACGAGGACTACACATCATGCCAAAACTCTTTTCACCACGAAGCTCACCTGGGAAAATAAGATTGCCTTTTGGCATCATAGCTCCAGGAAGAGCCACAATGGTTTTCAACCCCACACGCGCATTGGGAGCCCCTGCTACGATTTGCACTGTCTTGTCACTTGCGACTGCAACTTGGCAGATGTTGAGGTGGTCACTATCTGGATGAGCTACCATCTCGACAATTTCACCAACAACAAACTTAGGTTCCTTGTCATTAACAATTTCCTCTGCAAAACCTTCCGTTTGTAATTCTTGGTTCAAACGAGCGACCTGTTCATCTGATAAAAAGACTTGACCATGCTCTGCAATTTCAAATAAACTTGAAACTTCAAAAATATTCCAAGCTACTGTTTCCCCAGTATCTTTGAGAAAAACACGGGCTACCTTGCCTTTGCGTTCTACATCCAGTTTGGCATCTCCGCTATTTTTCACGATGACCATAAGGACATCACCGACATGTTCTTTGTTGTATGTAAAAATCATTGTTTTCTTTTTCTCCTATTTCAGTCCTGCTAAAAAGTCGTTAATTTGTTGCTTGCTTTTACGGTCGCGATTGACAAAACGGCCGATTTCCTTGTCCTTTTCTAGAACAACAAGGCTAGGAATCCCGTAAACATCCCAGAGTTTGGCTAAATCCATATACTGGTCTCGGTCCACACGAATAAAGGTGAACTCTGGATTGGTCTCCTCAATTTCTGGCAAGGCAGGATAGATATAACGACAATCGCCACACCAGTCCGCCACAAAAAGAAATACCTTTTTCCCATCTTTTTCTACTAAAGATGCTAATTCTTCTAAACTTGCTGGTTGTATCATAAGACTTCCTCCTCATAGACCAGATCTTCATTTTCATAGACAAAGGTATAATGACGGCCATCCTCAAAAATGACGCCGCCAACCAAGCTCTCCAGACTACTTTCATAAACTTGAACATAGAGGGTCGCAATTTCCCCCATATCTGAAAAATGGTCTCGTACAATCGCTGTCAACTCTTCCTGAGTCTTCATGAGCTTACGGTCATCTGCAACTTTTTTCGTAGCAAGGGCAAAGCTCCCAATACCAAGCAGAGCCAGACCTGCCATCCACATTTTTTTAGCTTTCATACCATTCATTTTAACACAAAAAAGGCTTTAGGACAAATGAGGAAGCAGCAGAAAAGCAAGTAAAAAGCCTCTTCCTTTAAGGAAAAGGACTTCTTATTCTTATTGCCAGGCGCCTGAGTTACCAACGTAGTAACCATCAGGTGTATAGGTATTGCGAAGCATCTTACCCAATGAAGCCAGATAATACCACTTACCATTATCTTTGACCCAATCATTCGCTAGCATGGCACCAGAAGAACTTACATAATACCATTCTCCCTTGTCATAAACCCAAGTGCTTGCTTTCATGGCTCCTGAAGTTGATAAATAGTACCACTTGCCTTGGTCGTAAAGCCAGTCACTCGCAATCATAGCTCCTGATGATTTAAAGGCATACCAGTTGCCACCTTGATATAGCCAAGTTTGATTGAACATGACTCCTTTATCATTCATAAAGTACCAAGTTCCCTTGGCTTTAACCCAAGCATTCTGTACTAATTGACCTTGTTTTTGATAGTACCAGTTTTGGTTTGATTTTAGCCAGCTTTCTGCTTTTACAATCGGATAAAGTTCTCTGAAAGCTCCTCCATCATCATATTTATGACTGATAGATTTTGGTTTTTCTAGTTTCAACTCGTCATTATCATAATTTGCCCAAGCAAAGACTTTTTGACCATTGACAGTCTCTGGTAAGGTGGCTGTGTAAATCTTGGTTTGATAATCCCATTTAGCATCGAGGTAAGTGTATTGATCATTTGATTCTTCAATACGATAGTAACCTCTCTTTCCACTATCATTATGAATATCATCCACAACTTTCGTTGACCAGGTCTTTACTTCATTTCCGCTCTTAGCTTCTACCTTGATATCTCCTCTATAACCATATGGAACATAGAAATTCAGGTAACGCCCCTCTACGCCCATCATAGACTTGTCCTTTTCTTGACCTAGAAAATTGACAGTTTGATCTTGACCATCGAGACTAACCGTCCACTCAATTTTCTCGGTTTTTGGCAAATCCAAGACTTTGATATCCACTTCATGACCATTGTTAAACCGAAGAATCTTGCCATCTTGATACTGCACTCCACACTTAACAACCCATTCTTCTTTAAGCTCAAATGCCTGCCCTGAATGTGGAAAAGCCAGTAAAGCTAGACCAGCTAGAGACAAACCAAATAATGTGATTTTTTTCATTGTAGTTCCTCCTTAGTTGTTGTTATGTTAATTATATCACTATATTTTTATTTTGCAAATTATATCCTAAATATGCAAGCAAAAAACCTCTGAGATTCTTCTCAAAGGTTATAATCTAGCTAATTGCTGTTCTCAACTGCTGCAGTGACAAAGGCAGTGTAGAGTTCTTCTGGGCGGTTTGGACGACTTGAAAGTTCAGGGTGATACTGGCAAGCTACAAAGAATTTATTTTCAGGGATTTCCACGATTTCGACCAAACGATTGTCTGGAGAAACACCTGAGAAGACAAAGCCTGCTGCCTCAAATTGCTCACGGAAGGCGTTGTTAAACTCATAGCGGTGACGGTGGCGGCGTTGCACCACTTCTTGATTGTGATAAGCAGCCGCAGCCTTAGATCCACGTTTCAACTTAGATGGATAAAGTCCCAAGCGAAGGGTTCCCCCCATATCCTCAACATCAATCTGATCACGCATGATATCAATGATAGGGTATTTTGTTTCTGGTGCAAGCTCTGCAGAATTGGCACCTTCAAGACCCAAAACGTGACGAGCAAACTCGATACATGTCAACTGCATTCCCAAGCAGACTCCCAACATTGGAACATCATTTTCACGCGCATAGCGGATAGCTTGGATTTTCCCTTCAGTACCACGCTGACCGAAACCACCTGGTACGATGATTCCATCTGCATCAGACAAAAGCTCTGCCACATTCTCTATTGTCACATCATTGGCGTTGACCCAATTAATCTTAACTTCTGCGTCATTGGCATAACCAGAGTGTTTCAAGGCTTCAACCACAGAGATGTAGGCATCTTGCAACTCAACATACTTACCGACAAGGGAAATTTTAACTTGTTTTTTCAGGTTCATGACCTTGTCCACCATAGTTGACCATTCTGTCATATCCGCTACTGGTGCATCTAATTTTAAATGGTCACAGACAATTTGGTCCATACCTTGTGCCTGCAAGTTCAATGGAATTTGGTAAAGGTGCTCAACGTCCAACGATTCGATAACGGCTTCTGGTGCCACATCACAGAACTGGGCTAGTTTATTTTTAATTCCTTGACCAGCTGGTTGCTCTGTACGAATCACCAACATATTTGGTTGAATTCCCAATCCACGCAATTCTTTTACAGAGTGTTGAGTTGGTTTGGTTTTCATTTCACCGGCAGCCTTGAGGTATGGAAGCAAGGTTGTATGGATGTACATAACATTATCCGCACCCACATCTGCCTTCATCTGACGAAGAGCCTCTAGGAATGGCAAGGACTCGATATCTCCTACTGTTCCACCAACCTCTGTGATAATGACATCAGAGTCTGTCGTTACAGCGGCACGCTTGATTTTCTCTTTCAAAGCATCTGTGATATGAGGAATAACCTGAACAGTTGCCCCAAGGTATTCTCCACGGCGTTCTTTACGAAGAACTTCACTGTAAATTTTACCAGTAGTCACGTTGGAATATTTGTTGAGATTGATATCGATGAAACGTTCATAGTGACCCAAGTCCAAATCTGTCTCAGCTCCGTCATCTGTCACAAAAACTTCCCCGTGCTGGTAAGGACTCATGGTTCCCGGATCAATATTGATATAAGGGTCAAACTTTTGAATGGTTACTTTTAGACCACGATTTTTCAAGAGACGGCCCAGACTCGCTGCAACAATCCCTTTCCCAATAGACGATACCACACCACCAGTTACAAAAATATATTTCGTAGACATAGATTCCTCTTTCTAAAATGCTCAAGGTCTTGTCAACTACGAGGGGACATAGAAAACAAGACCCTACTAATAAGAATAATCTGGAACGACTGCACCAGATTCACAACTAAAATACAAGAAGATAACTTCTTGAAAAAACAAAAATAGCTCCCTAAGAACTAGGGAGCCCCGACCTCTAAAAGAGGTGCCCGAACAATATGATACCTAAAAATAGGATAATTGTCAATAGCTAACTTTTATTCCTCGATGTTTTCAGCATCATCATCTGAAAACTCGTCGTCGTCTTCGTTGAGATCCACGTCTTCACCCAAGTCATCTGGAGCGATTTCGTTGATTTCTGCATCGTAAGCTTCCACTTCATTTTTCTCATCATCTGGATTTTCATCATCGTATGAAAGAGCTGGATCTGCTTCGTATGCGTCCTCGTCTTCTGGATCATCTGCATTGTAGTCAATAGCATCTGAATCGCCATCCATGAAGGCATTGACGCGTTTTTTCTTAGCTTTTGGTGCTACTTCATCGTCGTCATTTTCTTCAAGAGCGATGATTTCTTCGTCAATTTCGTCCACACCATACCATGAACGAAGACCCCATTTGTTGTCTCCAAGTGAGATGAAGCTACCGTCAAAGTTCAACTCTGTGTAGAACAAAGGCAAAGCTTCACGGATATCGCTGTTTGATGTTCCAAGGTAGTTTTGAATTTCGTTTACAAGATCACTAAAATGCATCTCATGATCGCGACCACGAAGTTCCAAGATAGCTCGCGCTACCTCAATCATAGATAGTTCACTTTTTTCTTGCCCAGCAAATACTTCTAATTCCAAAGCGTTTCTCCTCATTTATACTACTATCGCCAGAGTGAACAGACTCTGACCTCATTTTATCATTTACTCTTTATTTTACGATAATTTTGCGGAATAGTCAAAGGTTAAATGGGAGAAAGTGACAGGACTTTTTATTTCTTTGCTACCCAGCCGATGGTGTCGCTAGATGGGGTTATAAGTAGTATATAAGTGGTAAAGTCATAAAATATATAAATATAATTGTATAAATTATAGCAATAACACCTTACATTCTTATAATTCAAGTTCTTTTAGAACAGCTAGTATCGAATCTTGTGCTTCAGTACTCAAATTCTCGTCATTCTTTATTTCTTTTCTTATTTTCCATAATTTATTTTCGCTATTCAATTCAAAATATTTATATGCTTTCTTAGAAATTTCAATAGCAATTTGTCGATCAATGCCTAGTTTTTGTAGTTCAATTACTAAACTTTCATTAGTACCATAATCCAGATAATCTCTCCACTTGCTTTCATCTTGTTTAGTCAACTGTAAATAATTCGTTATGTAGTTCCTAATTGAAAATCTAACAACCGTTTCTAAATCCCTCATAACTTGGTTCACAATATGATTTAAATGTTGTGAGTTGGTTTCATCAAACAGAATAAAATTTTGATTAAAATCAAGAGTAATATTTAATCTATTTGAACTGTAGTACTTTATAATGCTTTTTATAATGACATTCAATGGCTTAGTGGTAATCCAATCAATCATTAAGGTTGCATAATAACCCAATCTATTTTTTTTCCCAAGAAAATTTTTATGTTCATTATCTCCCCAGTTATAAATAATAAACATTTGTTCTAAAACCTCTCTACATGTGTAATAACTAATGTCCTTTGGAAAAATATACGGCCTTTCACTTATATATATTTTATTTTGGATAACTGGACTGATTGTTACTGAGGTCATTAATATTTCAGAAGGTACTTCATATTTTTCAATTACTTTTAAAATCTTCTGTGAATCTTTGTTCTTTTCATTTAACTTTCTATATAAAATTGAATCTAGATTTTGTTTATACTGATAGGATAATATTGAGGCATATTCATTTAAAAAATGCCTTTTTTGAAGACTAGTATTTTTACTCAATGGTTCATCATTAATAATTTGTCCAATTTTTTTATAAAATGCATCTTTCCCTGTAAGTAACTCTGAATTCAAAATTGGTAATTTGTTTAAATTCAATAAATCAATAGCACTACCTTGCCATTTTTTATTATCTAATTTGACAATAAAAATATTACCTGAAAGTTCTTTTGTAAGTCTGCCAGCTCTTCCAATTAAATTTCTAAAATCCAAATCAGACATCTTAGTGAGACCAATTTTTTCACTTAAAATAAAAATATTTTTTGCTGGCAAATTTACACCTTCTAACAATGTTGAGGTTGTAAATAAATATCTGATATTTCCTAATCTATATTCTTTCTCAATTTTTTCTCTAACAACCTGTGGTAGAGCACCAAAATGAGTAGAAACTCCTTTTCTAATCATTTCAGCTAGCCCATATCTCTCATGTATTGTATCTTTAATAAAATCAGACAAATCCTCTAAATTTTTATTGTTGATCTGTGAGAAACCCTCACTAAACTTATCAGCAAAAGCCATTGTATCACTGAGTGAATTACAATAAATGATGGATTGTTGGCTCTTAGATAAATAACTCACAGTATCAAATAGATTTTTGCACCTAAAAGTTCTTTCTTTTACATCTTCGTTACAATATTCAAGATATTGCCTTATACAGAGCGATTGTAAATCAATATAAAATAAATTTCTAGAAACATTCATATCAATGATTTGAGTAGCTTCATCCGTAGAATTGCCTACTAAATTTAAAAATAATTCTGGATTAGGAACATTTGGAGAGGCAAAAAAAAGTTTGATACTTTTTTGCTTAGCCAAAGAAATGGCATGGTAAAAAATCGGAGATCTTCCATCATTAGCGACTAATTTCTGTGCTTCATCTACTATTAAGATAGAAATGGGGGGATTTCTTTGAGAAAAGTATTGTATGAGCCGTTCAGGAGTCAAAACAAAAATGAACTTTTTATGTTTATATAAATCTGGGATTTCAGGAACCGTCAGTATCTTATATCTAGTACCAACGATTACTTTACTTAAATCTTCTTCAACTTGTGAAATTAAAGCTCTACTAGGAACTAAGAAAGCAATATTTTGACTTGCATTTCCTTCATCAATAATCCACTTAACATACTCAGTAAGTAGGAACGACTTACCGAACGAAGTGCTAGCAGAAAAACTATAATGATTTGTCCCCTGTAATTCCTTAAATATTTTGTATTGAGCATCTGTAAAAATTTTGTTCTTATTCGAAGTACTTTGAAAAATATTTTTAATTAATTTATCAATCTCAATGTCAAAATTAAAAATATTATTTTCACAATTAGAATCAATAAGACTTAAAGATGGAAAATTACCAAGCTTAACTAACACGCTTTTAGAAACTAATTGAAAAGTCATATTTTCTTTAAATTCATCATATAAAAGAGAGATTATTTTTAATGAGATATTTCTATTCTGAGCTTTCTCAGATCTTGAAAGTATATCAGCAAATCTCAATAAGTCTAAAAACCTTTTTTTATCCATTACTTTTTTAGAGATTCCTAGCAGATTATCTCCATATCTAATTTGACTTTCAGCTAATAGTTCATACAAGTAACTATCCTCAATAGCTCTACTATTCAACCATGCTATTATTGATTCATTACTCATTCCACCACCTCCTTCAAAATGTTCTTTCTAGTCTCATCTATTTTTATAAATGGCATAACATATAAATAGAAATTCTTTCCTATCAACGAATATTTTTTTATGGCCTCTTCCATTTTTGCAGATGCCTTTTTAATCTCTACTTCTATCTCATCCTTTATCCACAAATTATATTCTTCATCTGACAAATATAGTTTTTCATCAGGGATATCAATTTGGAAGCCAACAAAGACAGAGTATGAATCCACAACTGTATATATATTTTGGCTCTTAGAAGGATATATAATTTTAGATATTAAGTCAACATCATTCTGATCTAGTATCTCATTTTCTAATTGTGAATCGATTAAATTCAATTCAAACATTCTACTATTCCCTATAAATTCTTTTAAAGATTTACAAGCCGCTTTAAAACCATCTAAAAAAACGGCATACATCTTAGCTTCACCAAAAATCAAATGATAATTACTTTCTGAAATCTTTAACAAATGTACACCATCAGCTCCATTTACAAACATATTATTAGATGTCTTTAAAGACATTTTTGATAAGATTTTAGGCGCTCGAAGATTACCCTCAAGAAAAGTGTATAAAATAAGTTCACCAAGTTCACCATTATTCACATAAACATCTCTAAATTTATTTCTAGCTTGTAATGATAATTCCATATAATTTTCTTCTTCAATGTATTTTTTTATTGTCTTTTTGTTCAAGACAAAACCATCAAGTATAGACCGAAGGTCTGACGCAAATGAAGCATAATCAAAATCTTTTCCATTTAATCTAGGCATAAAAATTTTCAGTTCTGTTTGTATTCCTGTTCCTGAAAATAGATTAATACTTTGTAATTGAATAAACCCTTCAACAACTTGTTGTGCTTTAACAGATGAAGTAATCAACTCATTTCCCTCCAAAAAACTGCTTTCCATTCTAAATTATACCAAAAAAACACGGTTCATCACCGTGTTTCTATGTCTATTTCACCAACTTCTTCATCTCATCAATACGTGCGACGGTCGCGTCGTACTTAGCTTGATAGTCGGCTTGTTTGTCGCGTTCTTTTTGGACGACTTCTGGTTTGGCATTGGCTACGAAGCGTTCGTTAGAGAGTTTCTTACCTACCATATCCAGTTCTTTTTGCCATTTAGCCAGTTCCTTGTCGAGACGAGCCAGTTCTTCTTCGACATTGAGGAGGTCAGCCAGTGGCAAGTAGATTTCTGCTCCTGTGATGACGCTTGACATAGCGAGTTCAGGTGCAGGGATGGTTGATGCGATTTCCAAGTGTTCTGGATTTGTAAAGCGTTTGATGTAGTTGACATTGCTGTTAAAGAAGGCTTCCAAGTCGCTATCGCTTGTCTTAACAAGGATGGTGATAGGCTTGCTTGGAGCAACATTTACTTCTGCACGCGCATTACGAACTGCACGAATCAAGTCTTTAAGGCTTTCCACACCAGTGTGGGCAGCGAGGTCTTCAAAGGCTGGATTGACAGTTGGGTATTCTGCTGTAACGATAGAACCTTCTGAGATTTGTCCAAAGATTTCCTCTGTCACGAATGGCATGATTGGGTGAAGGAGACGAAGGATCTTGTCCAAAGTGTAAAGGAGAACAGAGCGTGTGATGACTTTCTCTTCTTCATTATCACTATAAAGGACTTCCTTGGTCAACTCAACATACCAGTCCGCAAACTCATCCCAGATAAAGTTGTAGAGGATGTGTCCAGCCACACCAAACTCAAACTTATCAAAGTTTTCAGTGACTTTTCCAATCGTTTCATTGAGATTGTGAAGAATCCAGCGGTCAGTGACATTTCCAGCTTCCTTGTTAACAATTTTTTCCACATTAGCCGTTGCTTGCTCAAGGGTCAAGCCTTCATTGTTCATGAGGATGTAGCGAGAGATGTTCCAGATCTTGTTAATGAAGTTCCATGAAGCATCCATTTTCTCGTAAGAGAAGCGGACGTCTTGCCCTGGTGCAGAACCATTTGAAAGGAACCAACGAAGGCTATCTGTTCCGTACTTATCAATAACATCCATTGGGTCAATTCCGTTACCGAGAGATTTCGACATCTTGCGTCCTTGCTCATCACGAATGAGACCATGAATCAAGGCATTTTTGAATGGCGACTTGCCAGTAAATTCCAAACCTTGGAAAATCATCCGAGACACCCAGAACGGAATAATATCATAACCAGTCACCAAAGTTGATGTTGGATAATAACGTTTAAAGTCTTCTGAGTCGACATCCGGCCAGCCCATAGTAGAGAATGGCCAAAGAGCCGAACTGAACCACGTATCCAAGACGTCTTCGTCCTGAGTCCAACCGTCACCTTCTGGAGCTTCTTCGCCGACATATATTTCACCCTCAGCATTGTACCAAGCAGGGATTTGGTGACCCCACCAGAGCTGACGAGAGATAACCCAGTCGTGAACATTTTCCATCCATTGAAGGAAGGTATCGTTGAAACGTGGAGGGTAAAATTCTACCTTGTCCTCTGTGTCTTGGTTGGCAATAGCATTCTTGGCCAATTGGTTCATCTTGACGAACCATTGAGTAGACAAACGTGGTTCAACCACTACACCTGTACGCTCTGAGTGACCAACACTGTGGACACGTTTTTCGATTTTGACGAGGGCACCGATTTCTTCCAACTTAGCAACGACTGCCTTACGAGCTTCAAAACGGTCCATACCTGCAAACTCAAAGGCCAAGTCGTTCATAGTACCGTCATCGTTCATGACGTTGACTTGTGGCAAGTTGTGGCGTTGACCCACCAAGAAGTCGTTTGGATCATGGGCAGGTGTGATTTTCACGACACCAGTACCAAACTCAGGATCAGCGTGTTCATCCCCAACGATTGGAATCAATTTATTAGCGATTGGAAGGATGACATTTTTACCAATCAAGTCCTTGTAGCGTGGGTCTTCTGGATTGACCGCAACCGCAACGTCCCCAAACATGGTCTCAGGACGAGTAGTCGCAATTTCAAGAGCGCGTGAACCGTCTTCTAGCATGTAGTTCATGTGGTAGAAGGCACCTTCGACATCCTTGTGGATAACCTCGATATCAGACAAGGCTGTGCGAGCTGCTGGATCCCAGTTGATGATAAACTCACCACGGTAGATCCAGCCTTTCTTGTAAAGGTCCACAAAGACCTTGCGAACAGCTTTTGACAAACCTTCATCAAGAGTGAAACGCTCACGAGAGTAGTCTACAGAGAGCCCCATCTTGCCCCACTGTTCCTTGATGGTAGTCGCATATTCGTCTTTCCATTCCCAGACTTTCTCTAGGAATTTTTCACGCCCTAGGTCGTAACGACTAATGCCTTCGCCACGCAAGCGCTCCTCAACCTTAGCCTGAGTGGCAATCCCAGCGTGGTCCATCCCTGGAAGCCAAAGCGTATCAAAACCTTGCATACGTTTCTGACGGATGATGATATCCTGTAAAGTCGTATCCCATGCGTGACCAAGGTGGAGTTTCCCAGTTACGTTTGGTGGTGGAATCACGATTGAATAAGGCTTAGCCTTTTGATCGCCTGAAGGCTTGAAAACATCGGCATCAAGCCATTTTTGGTAACGACCAGCCTCAACCTCGGCTGGATTGTATTTAGGTGAAAGTTCTTTAGACATGTGTGTGTCCTTTCTCTATTGTATTCATTTTAGCTTGAATCTGCTTAGCAACCTCTTCTGCAGACAGATTCGTATTATTTATTTTAAGGTAGTGGTGCAACTCATTCGGTTGATGTTGGGAATTTAATTGAAGGGTTTCAGCTGTCTCTAAAATTTCTCTTTCAGATACCTCAATATACCGTTTCAAGGGCTTGTGCTTCAACCGGTTCTCCGTTTGATTTCGACGTAAACGCTCCTCAAGACTTGTTTCCAACTCAACAAACAGAACCTCTTGATGAAAGTCATTCAACAAATCCTGAATTTGCTTCAAATACATCAGCTGGTACTGATTTGAAAAATCAATTACGTCAGTTAAAATTACTGATCGCTGATTTCTTGCACTTGCTCCAAGGAAAGAAAAGGTGATTCCACGAACAAATTCCCACATTTCCTCTGTAAAGTCCTGATAGATTTCTAGTGCAAAATCGATGGCTTGATGGTTATAAAAGAGGGTAGCATCTGTCAGTCGAGATAACTCTTGACCAATGGTCATTTTTCCTGAGGCTGGAGCACCAATGATGAAAAGATGCATCAAATCACCTCCCACTCACTCTTCAGCAATCCATATATCAGACTGTCACAGCGGTTGCCTTGAGCATCTTTGCGGTCTCTTATGCGAGCTTCGAGGGTAAAGCCAAGCTTTTCCGCGACTCGTTGACTTTGAAGGTTATATCCAAAGCAAGTTAGTTCAATCTTGTGAAGACCAAGTTCTTTAAAAGCTAGATCAATCAAGGCACGCGCTGCTTCTGGCACATAACCGCGTCCCCAATAGTCTGGGTGTAAGGTATAGCCAATCTCAAGCACATCATCTTCATGACGATGGTTGAAATCAACAGAGCCGATGATAGTATCGGTCCCTTTAACTACTATGCCGTAACCAGCTGGGAGATTGTCCTTTTCATTGCGCTCGGGAAGAATGTGCTCCAGATAATAAATCTCATCTTCCAAGGTCTTGACGGGTGGAAAACCTGCTGGGTAGGCGACCTCTGGGAGACTAGCGTAGGCATAAATATCTTCGGCATCCGCCACCGTACGGACGCGTAAGACAAGCCGTTCGGTTTCTAATCGTTCTGGCAGTTCAGTTCTTGTCATCCTTCTTCCTCGCTTTCTTTATGAAGCTCCCCATAGGGTCAACACGGTTATCTAAATAGCGATAAACGCGCTGGTGACCGTCCCCCATAAAGTAAGTCGGTGAAAAACGGTCATTTTTAAAATGCCCTCTCTCATCCAAGAGATCTGGATCAGCAAGTCGCTCGATAATCTTGGCAAAGATATGACAGATTCCATCTTCCTCGATAATTCTATCAACTTGACATTCTAACACGACTGGACAAACCCCTAAAATCGGTGCCTGAGTCCGTTCAGAAATCTCGTAGTCTAGCCCCAGGTGTTTCAATTTCTCTCGATGACTGATAAAACCAGCCTGCTCCATCTCGAGCATGAGATTTTCATCAGGAATATTCACAGTAAACTTCTGGTAATGCTTGATTTGCTCAGCCGCATTTTCCTCAGCTCCGACACCGATGACTAGCCAATCTCCCAAGCTATAAGAGGAACTGCAGGTCGTAATATTGTGTTCAAAATTCTGATCCTGATACCCCAAAATGAAGATAGGAAAGCCATAGTAGAGTTTACTTGTGTTAAAAGATTGCTTCATAACAACCTCCTTTTACTAAGACGCAAAAGAAAAGCCCTGCCATCTACATGACAGGGACGAATGTATTTATCCGCGGTACCACCCAATTTCGGGCAGTTGCCCGCAACTCTCGTCTTTAAAACAAAAAGACACTTTTATTTCAATTTTTCATCCATTAGCAACCAGTTTTGACACATTTGTGGACTTCTCAGCACCGCCACTTTCTGTAAAATGTGGGATTCAAAACACCTCTAATGGCTCTATTGTAGCAAGATTTTGACGGAAATGCAAGGCACAAGAAAGATTACTTGAACTTGATACCATTTTCTTTCAATTTCTTGATGGTGGCTGGGCCGATTCCTTTCAAAGCAAGGAGTTCTTTTTCAGTCCAGTTTTTGAAATCTGAAGCAGACTTGATTCCTTCATCATAGAAAGTTTTGGCACGGTCAAGTGGAAGTCCACCCAAGTTTGCTGCAAAATCTTCTACAGAATTGGCTACTTTTTGAGCTTGCTCTTTGGTAGCTTCTACTGCTTGTTCAACTTTTTTAGAAACAGCCTTACCAGCTTGGCTTGCTGACTGTTCTGCACGTTTCACGACTTTTTTTGTCTCTTCTACAACCTTAGTCACAGTACTTGAAAAAGCACCTGCACGACGGAGGCTATTTCGTAATTGTTTTTTACGATTGAGTTTCTTTGACATGATAAAATCCTTTCAATAAAAAACCCCTGCTCTGACAAGGATTTAATATAAATATTCTATCAAGATTTTAGTAAAAAATCAAGAATCTTTCTCGTTTAATAATTTCGCTCACCGAATAAGCCTTCTGGCAAATCATGAAATCCCTTGCCTGATTTGAAGTTTTCAAACTTACCAAGCAAGAACTGATAAGCATCCAAACGGCTTTCGTAGCGAATCATAGCATCTTTGGCACGCTCGTCTTGGTCTTCTTCGTAGACTTTTTGGCTTTCCTTATGTGCCATGTCGTTGATCATAATTTGGGTATTGACCCAAGCTTCAAATTCCTTCATAAATTCTTGTTCGTAACTCATTTTTTCTCCTTATTCTAATCCACGGAAATAGTCCGTGTCAATCTCACGGTAGGGTTGAATATCCTGAACGTACTCCAACACACCTTGGAATTCTCCGTCTTCATCATGGACTGCAGCGTAGGTGATGTGGACAAATTTACCTCGCGACTCAGACTTAAACCACATTTCATACTTGTCCTTAGTACCCTCACGAAGCCCCTTCATAATGGTCTTAACCTTGTCCAAATACTTAGGTGGATGGCAGAGTTCAACATTGCGCCCGACTTGAGACGGTGTTCGTTTGAAAATCATCTCATCAGCTGGCGTATTGTCATTGTAATACTGGAAAATATCATCTTTATTGACAAAGGTAATCTCCATAGGGAGGTGATTGAGGATGAGGTTGGCCTGCTCGATCGAGAGATAGCCATTACCAAAAGCCTGTTGACTATGGCGGTCCAGCACTGCTTCCTTTTCCTTAGGGGTAAAGGTAATGGTAAACTGTCCTTCTGGCGTATCGATAACCTGCTGAACTTGTCCCTCTTCCGTATCTAGCTGAATAGGCTCCTCTGCAATCTTTTCCTCAACAAAACTCTGTCTTTCTGGCACCCATTTCTCAGACGGACGGATGATGGCATAACCATAGGCATCGCTCTCCTCCGCAATCTGAAGCCAGTCATCCTGAGTAAAGGACTCAAGGAGAATCATGAGAAGGATGGATTCTTCCTTGAAAATCATACTTTCAAACTCTGTCGCAAAAGATTCAAAAGTATCTTTTACAGTGGAAATCGACACTTCAGGTAGTGACTTGGCTGTCGCTAAAGCTGTCTGAAAGAGTTCCCTAATCTGGTCATCCACTCCCCACATAACTTTTGGAGGTGAATCGTGTCCATAGCGCTCCATGATTGGAAAGAAGAGCTCTTCCTTACGTTGGTAATGAATATCAAATTGACCCACAAGTCCCATCTGACGGATCAAACCCTTACGCATCTCCGAAAGCATTTCCTCGTCTTCCATAGACTCATAGGTATCTAACAACCTCCGAATGCGAATCAAGGCCGCACGGAGGGCTAGATTTTCATCCTTAAAGACACGAACGGGGTGACCTGGATGCTCGGTATCCTCTACTTCGACACCTTTAATAGCATTTTTAAAAAGATTGGCATGGACATCACAGAGTTCCATGACATCTTCAAAGGTGACACCTGAGTCTGAGTTCATTAGCTCGTGCTCCATGAGAGAAATCTCGATAGCTGAAACACCTGTAAAGGTCGCATCAAAGCGCTCCTGAACCGACTCAGGAGCAGCGCCATTGTGCAATTCTAACAAAATATCCCGTAGGACATGAATCCGTTCATCTGCCATTAGTCTAATCCAATCACTTCGTAGCCATTCGCTTCCAGTGTGCGGACAATCTTGTCCATAGGAGTTCCTTCCAACTTAGAACCCTGTTTGAGCGATACTTTGCGACCGATAGTATTACGCATCAGGGGATTAGCAAGGGGTTTAAAACCAAGTTCGACTAAAATCTCCAAGACTTCTGGATGCTTATCCACCACTTCTGCAACAGGAATTGACACATCGATGATATTGTCCATGACGACCTCCATTGAATGTTCTAAAATGATTTTACTGCTTATATTATACCATATGGAAAGAGATTAAAAAACTAGCAGTGTAGCTCCTGCTAGTTCTCTGCGACTTGGATTAGCATCTAAATAAGCTTAAAGAGCCAATCCAATATTTTAAATAATAGCTTGTAAAACAATAATTGAACTGCAAAAGAGATGAGCATCCAAAAGAATTTCACAATTCCAATAATCGGTTTGATAAAAATAATGGCAAGAAGTCCCCAGAAAAATTTCATTCTCTCTCCTCTGGCTTGATGAGCCACCGAGCCGTATCCATTAGCTTGTCTGCAATAAAAAGTTTTCCCAGACCGACAACGGCGTGGTCATCTTTCTTTATCGTTTTCATGACTTTTACACCTTGCATGGTCAAAAAGTAATTCCCATAAGTTTTAGCTAGAATTTTTATGAGTCCCATATTACTCTCCTTCGATGATTTCAGCCTCTTTTCGGATTGTTTCAACATCTTCTTGATATTGAACTTCACTATAGTTGACTAGCTTGGACAATTCTTTCTGCAAGCTTTCCCCCATTGGTTTCATAGTTGCAAAGGTTAAACCACCTGAAATAATACCACCCAAGATAGGAATGAATTTTCCCATTCCTTTGGCCAACCCTCCCTTGGTCAGATTCACACCAAATATTTTTAAGACTTTTTTCAAAATAGGGTACCAAAGCGTCTTTGTTAACGCTTTATTAGGTACTGTTTTCATTACCTGTTTGGCAATTGTTATACCACCAGCACGTAGCAAAGCAGCGGTTCCATTCACCCCCAACATGACGCCTAGATAAAGCAAGAGGGTATTTTGAGCATCTTCACTCAACTCCTCGCGTGAAGCCCAAAGATCCTCATAACCATAAATATAACCTAATTCTTGAGCCAATTTCAGAGAGAAACCATAAAATTGAGCCACATCAGCTGGAATGGTAATTGCCATAGCAATCCCTCCTGGTAATCCTGCAACAACAGACGTTCCACTCGCCAATAAAACATTATCCCTAATACAGGCATTAGCCACTCGATCTAAGATTTCTTGAGATAAGAGAGACGTTGGACCTTGTTCTAATAAGGTAGGAATGTCCTGTGGATCCAATTCTTTGGAAAACTTATCTACTAAAAATTTCGAACGATCAACCTTAACGATAGGTAGTTTCACCACTTGTTGCAATACTTGCATAGCTAAGTCTTGTTCAGCCATATACAAACTCCTTTTACTTCTGTAAGTTATATTCTATGATAGCATACTCTTTTAAAGTATGTTTCAACTCCCCCTCAAAAATTTTCAAATAAATCCTTAGCAACTTATTTGTTAAAGATGTTTAATAGTCTTTGTAGAGACAGCTCGAATATTCAACTCCTACCCTTACAACATGATATTCTATCTGTGAACGATAGTCTATTATTGTTTCACCTAAAATGTTCCTTGAATACACACTAACTATGAGCTTCCGAGCTTCATCTTATAAATCCATAATTTCTTTTTTCTTTCGATCAAATTCTTCCTGGGATAATATCCCTGCATCTAAAAGAGATTTTAGTTTTGTAAGTGCTTCGATTTGCTCATCTAATGATAGACTTGGTTTCATGGCTTTTTCATCTAAACTTTGAGCCATATTCATTCCAAATATCATTCCAGCACTATCACCTAGACCATGTTGCTCCACTCCTGATGCAATTTTTTGTTGTGCTGCAATATTAGAAGATTTCTGCGATACATCATCATAAGCTTTTAAATTCATCTTATTTGATGAAAATTGTTTAACCAATTCCTTAGAT
This sequence comes from Streptococcus sp. 959, assembly GCF_013277075.1. Taxonomy (GTDB): domain Bacteria; phylum Bacillota; class Bacilli; order Lactobacillales; family Streptococcaceae; genus Streptococcus; species Streptococcus pseudopneumoniae_C. Next base: position 37,045 of record NZ_VMMF01000012.1, on the reverse strand, counting down.
TCTGGTGAGAACTCAATATTAGCAATGGCAACTTTTACAATCTCAAATCCAAAACGTTCTTTCCAAGTCCCTGCATACTGTCCATCATTCGATACTTGGGTTGCAAGAATTGAAGCTTGTGACGGTAATTGTGAAATACGATAAGTTGTTGACAAAGAATTAAGTGCAACAATAAAAGATTGGAGAAACTCTGTCACTATTTGTGATCTAGCTTGAGCGCTATCAAAGGTATAATAAGTCACATTGGCAGGAAGAAAGTTTCTGATAAATTGCTTAGCATCTGTAATTTGGATAGAAAATGTTCCAAAAGCACGTACTTCTAAATCTGTCCCATAAAACAAATCATTATACATGACTGGACCACGAGTCCCAAATTTAATATCACGAATTTCTCTCAAATTAACAAAGCAAATCTGTTTTTGCTGATCACTTTGGCCACCGAATCCAACACGATTAACAACATTGTCAAACAGTGATTTTTTCAATCCATCACCGTTAAAAACACTGCTCTCACCATTTTGATATTCATATCCACCTGGTTCTGTAATAATTTCCTCGATACCAGACTGACTAAAGATAAAGGCAGCAGTATTTTCTGGAATAAAAATCTTGGATCCGTTGGAAATAACACCTACAGATCCCTTCGTATTGACACCCCTACCATTATTACTTTCTTGAACAATACCGGGACTTACAGCTGTATGTTCATCAAAAGCTTGAACTGTGATAATTTCTTTCCACTGATCTGCAAATGTCCCACCAATAGAATCTGTGATTGCTTTTATCAACCCCATTTAATTGCCCCCTTATAAACTTTGCTCCATATCACAATAGGCACATCTCACTGTTTGCTTCACTTGACCTGACAAAGGTGCTCCACAAAAGCTACACTTGGTTGAAATCTTTTCTGGCTCTGCATCCTTAATACCAAGCCCTGCTTTAAAAGTGTCAAATGTATCCTTAAATGTTTCTGCCAAAACATCTGCTCCAAACAAGCTACTATCTCCCAAGGTTTCAAAATTACTTGTATCACCTGAAATCAATTTAATAATGTTTCTAGCCCACTTGTCAGTATCCTTAGTATTATTAAATGAAAAGATAGCTTGCCCGCCATTATAATAAATTTCCAGCCGTTTCACACCATTGGTTTTGGTTACTGAAACTTGAGGTCTCCCTTCAAAAATTTTAATCTGGTTAATGGGTATGGTAACTTGATCTTTTTTTCCTCCCCACAAACCTTTTTTGATATATATTAAGTGTAGATTCGTTAAAATTAATTCATCTGTAGACAAACCATTTTTCCCAAAACTCACATGGTCACTATTCATAACCATGTATTCATGTGGCAATAATTGATAATCCATATTGAACTCCACTCTTCCTATTAAAGACTAGCTTTCCACTGCTCCACTTGTTCATGTAGATTATCACGATAATCTTTTAGAGTCTTAATCACTTCTTCTTTCCCTTGAATCGGTGCTTTCTTTAGTGGACCATATTGTTTTTTCAAATCTTCCATTTCTTTTTTAGTGCTATCTTTCAGTTCTTGGATAGCAGCACTATCTTCTAAAACAGTCCCTTTAAAGGCTTCGTCTGCTTCTGTATAGTAATTATCGATTATTTTCTCATTCATAATTAAGTAATCTTCATAGGTTTTTATAGACTCAATTGTCGTATCGCTAACATCTTGTGGGTTAAAATCGCTTGAACTGAGTTTTTCTTTTGCTTTAGCAAACAACCCTTTCTTCTCAGAACTACTAGATGAAGCTTCTGTTTGATTCTCACTAGAAGAGCTGCTTGTTTTTTCAGAAAGAGAACTACAAGCAACTAGAGTAGAGACGGAAAGACATAGCAAAGCTAAACGACAAACTTTTTTTACATTATTCATTGATAGAATCTCCTTTTATTTATGAAATCATCATATCATATTTGCTAAAAAAAAAAAGCATTTTCTAATTAGCTAACCTTTAAAAATACAGAATTCTAGTTAAAAGAATATTTTTCCATTTCAAATTCCACCTATTTTCCCCACCAAAAAAGAGGGACTTCCCTCTTTATCTTAGTTCTTATCCAGATTGCGTAGCATTTCGTCAATCTTGTTTCCATACTCGATTGACTCGTCTTTGACGAAGGTCAAATCTGGGATTTTGTACAATTTCAAATTGCGACCAAGTTCACGTTTGATAGTACCAGTTGCTTTCTCAAGCCCGATTTGAGCTTTTTGATTATCTGAAGCAAGGTTACTCAAAATGGTGTAGTAAACCTTGGCAACAGACAAGTCACCTAGCATCTGAACATCTGTGATGGTCACACCTTGGACACGCGGATCACGGACTTTCTTTTGCAAAATCTCATTGACTTCACGCTTGATTTCCATGCCCACACGATCCGTACGAAAATGATTTGCCATGATATTCCTTTCTCTACTTTGAACCAAAAGCTAGGCCAGCAGACCTAGCTATTTTTAAACTTTTTGATTTTCAGTTCAAATTGAAACGAAGTTCAATTTGAACTCATCCGCTTCTTTCGCCGTGGTGAAAGTGATGGAACTGATTTATCAGTCCCATCACAGGGGATTTTTGAGACCCTAGGCTCAAAAATAAGCAATGAAACCATCGGTTTGCTTGCGTCCCTCACCACCTAAGAAAGGAGCAAAAATCTTATCTCTTAATTTCTTCCATGACGTAGGCCTCAATCACATCATCAGTCTTGATATCATTGTAGCCGTCAATCATCAATCCACCTTCACGACCGTTTGTAACTTCTTTGACATCGTCTTTGTAGTGTTTCAAGCTTGCGAGTTCGCCATCATAGATAACGACACCGTCACGGATAACACGAACTTTAGAGTCACGGGTAACCTTACCGTTGATAACCATGAATCCACCGATAGTTCCGACTTTAGATACCTTGAAGGTTTCACGGATAACTGCTTCACCGATAACTTTTTCTTCAAATTCTGGGTCAAGCATCCCTTTCATAGCTTCTTCCATCTCTTCGATAACCTTATAAATAATGCTGTGGAGACGGATTTCAACATCGTCAGCTTCTGCTTGTTGACGAGCTTGTGGTGTAGGGCGTACGTTGAAACCAACGATGAAGGCATTTGAAGCTTCGGCAAGAGTAACGTCAGATTCATTGATGGCACCGACTGCTGAGTGAACGATGGTAACTTTCACACCTTCCACATCGATTTTTTGAAGTGAGGCAGAAAGGGCTTCAACAGAACCTTGTACGTCGGCCTTGATGATAACGTTAACTGACTTAAGTTCACCAGCTTTAAGCGTATCAAAGAGGTTTTCAAGGCTGACACGTTGGGTAACTTGGCGCTGTTTCATAAGGGCACGTTTGGCACGCTCTTCACCTGCTGCACGCGCAGATTTTTCATCCTCGTAAACGGCAAAGTGGTCACCCGCCATTGGCGCTTCGTTCAAACCTGTGATAGAAACTGGTGTTGATGGTCCAGCAACTTTAACACGACGACCAAGATCATTGGTCATAGCACGGACACGACCGAAGGTATTTCCGACAACGATTGGGTCTTGGACATTTAAGGTACCTTGTTGAACAAGAAGGGTTGCAACCGCACCTTTTCCTTTATCCAAGCGAGCCTCGATAACCGTACCGATTGCACGAACTGTTGGGTCTGCCTTGAGTTCTTGGATTTCAGCTACAAGAAGGACTGTTTCCAACAATTCTTCAATGTTTTGATTGAATTTAGCTGAGATTTCAACAAATTCAGAATCTCCACCCCAAGCTGTTGACATAACCCCATGCTCTGCCAATTCACCGATAACGCGTTCTGGGTTAGCACCTGGTTTATCAATCTTGTTAATAGCTACAATGATTGGAACGTTGGCTGCTTTTGAGTGGTTGATGGCTTCGATTGTCTGAGGCATAACCCCGTCATCTGCCGCTACAACCAAGATAGTAATATCGGTAACAGAAGCACCACGCGCACGCATCGATGTAAAGGCCGCGTGTCCTGGTGTATCAAGGAAGGTGATCTTCTTGCCATTTTCAACGATTTGGTAGGCACCGATATGCTGAGTGATACCTCCTGCTTCACCTGTCGCAACACGAGAGTTACGAAGAGTATCCAAGAGGGTTGTTTTACCGTGGTCAACGTGTCCCATGATGGTTACAACTGGTGGACGTTCAACCAATTCATCTTCATTGAGATAACCATCTTCGACAAAGAAACGTTCGATGTCAGCATTATCCACTTCAACTTTTTGTTTGGCTTCGATACCATAATCCACCATGAGGAGTTCAATCGTTTCCCCATCCAAGGATTGGTTTTGTGTTGCCATAACACCCATCATGAAAAGTTTCTTAACGATTTCAGCTGGTTCACGTTTGATACGTTTTGCGATTTCCGCAACGGTCATACCATCTGTATACTCAAATTCTGTTGGCAATTCATGGAATTTACGCTCTGTAACAGGTTTTGGAGCCTGATTACGGTTGTTCTTGTTATTGCCTTTTTTGTTCTTCTTGTTATTATTCCAGTTACTATTCTTTTGATTTCTCACTTGATTTTGACTACTTCGATTCTTTTGTTGTTTTCTAGGACCATCTTCTTCGTGATCATAATCATCACGATTTTTGTCTGGTCGAGCTTGTTTTTTACGACGTGTATCCACTGCAGGTTCTTTTTTCTCAGGGACAACTTCAACCACTGCTTGAACTTGCTGTGCTTGTTGCGCTTGTTCAGCTAACTTCTTAGCAGCTTCTTCAAAGATTTCCTCTGGCTCCTTGCGTTTATTGGATTGAGCCAAGGCTTCTTTAGCAGCCTGATACTGCTTGAAGCGTTCCTCACTTGAACGGGCGTACTCTGCATTTTGCTCTGCTTTTAGGGCTGCTGCACGGGCTTTAAAGTCAATGCGTGGAGCCGCTTGATTTGGACGTTTGTCCTCTTGTTGACGGCGCTCATTTCCACGATTTTGCTGACCTTGCTGTTTCTTAGCTTGATCATTAAAGCGACGATTGTCACGGTTGCCTTGACCTTGTTTTCCACCATTACGGCCATCGTTTTTCTGACGGTTGCCGTTTTGTTGTTGGTCACGGTTATTGCCCTTGTTTTGCTTACGTCGTTCTGCCTGCTCTTTAGCACGGGCTTCACGCTCAGCCTTGAAATTACGGCTTTGTGGTTTCGCTGCTGCTTTTTCTGTTTTAGGAGCAACTGGCTCAGCCGCTTTTGCATCTTCCTTGGCTACAGCTTGTTTAGCTGCCTCAGATTTTTCGGCTTTCTTTTCTGCACCTGCTTTTGGTACTTCCGGTTTTGATTCTACTTTCGGAGCAGCTGCAGGCTTAAAGCTGGCAGCGATTTTTGCAGCGACAGCTTCTTCCACACTTGATGAGTGGCTTTTCACATCCAAGCCCAACTCTTTTGCACGCGCTACAACTTCTTTACTTTCTTTTCCAAGTTCTTTTGCGATTTCGTACAATCTTTTCTTAGACAAATCATGTCCTCCTCTTCTATTCCATAAGAGACCTCATTTTCTTTGTAAATCCAGCATCTGTCACAGCCAAAACCTTTCTCGATTTCCCGACTGCTATGCTTAATTCCAGTGTTGAAAACACGGTTACAATTTCTACTTGATAATAATGACTTTTATCTTGAATCTTCTTGGTCAGATTGGGTCCAGCATCATGGGCTAGAAAGACCAACTTGGCCTTGCCGTCTTGAATGGCCTTGACTACCAATTCTTCACCCGATATGATTCGGCCTGCTCGCTGAGCAAGTCCCAAGAGATTGCTTATCTTTTGCTTATTCAAGTCCTAACTCTCTTCTTTTCACTTTGTGATCCACATAGGCGATCAACTCGTCATAAAAGCTTTCTTCAACTTCCATATTAAAGCTGCGGTTAAAGACCTTCTTCTTTTTCGCCTCTAGGGCTTCTGCATTGTCTAGCTTGATGTAAGCGCCGCGGCCATTGGCCTTGCCTGTCGGATCGATAAAGACTTGTCCTTCCTTGTTCTTGACAATACGGAGCAAATCACGCTTATCAATCACTTCATTAGAGACAACCGACTTGCGCAAAGGGATTTTTCTTGTTTTCATCTTTCCCTCCTCTAGCAGCTTTTATTCTTCTACAGTATCGTTTTCTGCTTCCAAATCTACTGAAGCAGTTTCTTCCATAGCTTCAAATTCACTAGCAGACTTGATATCGATACGGTAACCAGTCAAGTGAGCTGCCAAGCGAACGTTTTGTCCACGACGACCGATTGCAAGAGAAAGCTTGTTATCAGGAACAACCACCAAGGCACGTTTGCTGTCGTTTTCGTCAAAGATAACTTGGTCAACCTCAGCAGGAGCGATGGCATTGTAGATAAATTCAGCTGGATCTGCTACCCACTCGATAACGTCGATATTTTCTTCGATTGGCACCATACGGTCGCTCTTGGCATCGTAGCGAGCTGGGTGGAATTTGCTAGTGATTTTCTTGATGTTAGCACCACCACGTCCAACGATTGTACCGATAGCATCCACGTTTGGATTGTGGCTACGAACGGCAACCTTAGTACGGTCACCAGCTTCACGAGCCACGCTCATGATTTCAACAGTTCCGTCATAAACTTCTGGAATCTCTTGCTCCATCAGGCGTTTGATCATTTCTGGATGGCTACGGCTAACAAAGACATTCACACCACGAGGGTTATCTTCAACTTTATAAACGTAAACCTCAATACGATCGTGAGAAGCAAACACTTCTCCAGGGATTTGGTCTTGTTTTGACAATTGGGCTTCGATGCTGCCAAGGTTGACATAGATGAAACGATTATCAAAGCGTTCAACAGTACCAGACATGATTTCTTGTTCATGCTCTTTGTAAGTGTTGTATGTGATGGCACGGGTTTGCTTGCGCATTTTTTCCATGATGGTTTGTTTGGCAGATTGAGCTGCTACACGACCAAACTCAGCAGGTGCTTCTTCAAACTTGATTTTGTCCCCAAGTTCATAGGCTGAATTAATGGCAAGAGCATCTTTCAAGCTGATTTCCAAACGGCTGTCAAATACTTCATCAACAACTTCACGGACAGTATAAACTGTAAAGTCACCTGTTTTTTCGTTGAAGTCAATAGCTACGCTGTCAGATTGACCATAGCGTCTGCGATAAGCGGAACGAAGCGACTCTACTACTGCGTCGATGATATCTTCTTTTTTGATTCCCTTGTCTTCTTCCAAAATGCGGAAGGCCTCTAGCATTTCTTTACTCATGTTTTCTTCACTTTTGAATCCTCAAAAGCTATCCTTTCTTTTTCTATAATTTAACTGCTAAACGTGCTTTTGATACTAAACTGTATGGAATTTGGACGGTTTTCTTACGCGTCTTGTCCATATATTCCATGGTCAACTCGTCCTCTTCAAAGGCCACCAAGGTTCCTTCAAAGACCTTTTGCTTATTGATAGCTTGGTAGAGCCCGACATGGATGTATTTCCCAACCGCTCCAGCGACGGCATCCTTGGTTTTCAAAGGACGTTCCAAACCTGGACTGGTAATTTCTAGGAAATATTGTTCTGGGAAGGGATCTGGCTTGATGGTGTCTAGTACAGGACTGATAATTTCTGTCAAGTCCGCCGTGTCGTTCAAGGTAATTCCTTCAGGTTTATCTACAAAAATACTGAGAATCATGTCACTGCCAATCTTTCCATACTCGATATCCACGAGTTCGAAAGGAGCTTCTATGACAGGTTCTACAACTTCTCTGACTAATTCTACGATTGTTGCGATTGCGTCCACCTCCTCATAAGCAAGAGGCGAAGATATTTCCCCGCCTCACTTTCTCATATTCTTACTATATAGTATAGCACGTTTGCCAACTTATGTAAAGCAAAAGCACTTATACAGCCTGATTTTAGGCTATTTCTTAAAATTCTGCCTCAACTCGGTAGATAACTTGCCCCTTGTTGGAGAATTTTTGTTCATATTCTGTCATGACATTGCCTTCAAAATCACTGGCATGCAAATCTAGCCAGACACCATTGAGTTTCATGCCATACTGAGAAAAGCTCACTAGGCTGTACTCAAATAAGCCACGGTTATCTGTCTTGAAATGAATTTCTCCGTTTTCAGGCAAGATACGCTTGAAGGTATCCAAGAAGGTCTTATAGGTCAAACGACGCTTTTCATGACGCTTTTTAGGCCATGGATCTGAAAAGTTCAGATACAAACGATCTATCTCACCATCTTCAAAGTAGTCAGTCAAGTCAGAACCATCCACCCACAAGAGCTTGATATTCGGTACTCCAACTTCAAGAACCTTGTCCAAAGCGTAGCTCAAAACAGACTTTTGAATATCAATCCCGATATAGTTGATATCAGGGTTTTGCTTGGCCATACCTGAAACAAAGGCACCCTTTCCACTTCCAACTTCCACATGAATGGGATTGTCATTGCCAAACAAGTCCCGCCATTTTCCCTTGGCTTCCAAGGGATTGAGGACCACATACTGGGGATTTGCCTCTAGTAATTCTGTCGCCCCTTTACGATTTCTAACTCTCATCTTCTCTTTCCATACTTGTCTCGGAAGTGACGCAAGCCATGGATCTCCCGATTGACATTTTCTAAATCTTGGTTCATATAATACTTGGAAATCTGGCTCAAATAAGACAATTGACCGTACCAATACAATTTATTTAATACCGTCTGATTGTACTTGTAACCGTAGTAGGTCAACCATTCCTTCCACTGATGTTCTGGAATATAATGGCAGAGCATATGGGCCACATCAAACATGCGGTCGGTCAAGCGAACCGAATCCCAATCCACCAAATAAATCAAGCCACTATCTGTCTCAATCCAATTACTATGTCGTACATCTCCATGGACAATGGTCGCATAGTCCTCTCTAAATCCTGGAATAGTCTGACGTAAATCAGCCATCACTTCACTGATAAAATGATTTTTACGCAAAGCATCTGGAGCCGTTTCCTGCCAAGACTGCAGTAAATCTACAGGTGTTTCCATGGCATAGCCCAAACGACTCAACTGCGTCATCAAAGGACGTGAGCGATGTAGGCGGGTTAAAATATTGACGATTTGTTTACGATTCATATCATAGGGGGTCAATATCTTGCCTGTCAACCATTCTTGAGCACACATATCACGCCCATCTGCCAAACGGCGGCTCCATAATAATTGTGGAGCAATTTGTTCTCTAGCTAGACCAGGTAGGATTGGAGAGGTGTTCATTTTTACAAAGATGCGCTTCCCGTCAGGATAGCTACCCATATAAGCCTTACCACTTTTCCCAGGTATGGGAGTCAGTGTTAGCTCATTATCACCCAAATCCATTTCTTTCCTCCGTATAAAGTTTCCTTACTATTCTACTAGTTTTTGCCCTATTCGTCAACCGGTCCACACCCGATTCTCAAAGAAAAGCCTATGGGGTGGTTTGGGTTATAATTTATAGAAAGAAAAAGGTAAGCACCGTCTTCTGCTTACCTTTCATGATTTTTATAAATAATATAAGAGTGGCCAAGCATTGTAAAACATGTGAACTAGAGTAGAAACCCATAGGTTTTGGCTCTTTTTATAAGCAAAGCCCAGTAACAAGCCCCCAAGTAGATAAAAAATAAACGAAGGGACATTAGAAGGTCCATGCATGAAAGAAAAGAGAGAGGAAGTTAGTACAAGCCCTAACCAAGAGTTGTCAAAAACCGCACCTTGAAGGAGTCCTCTAAAAATGAGTTCCTCCTGGATGGGTCCAAAAACTGAGGAAGTCAAAATCAAAGACAGAGAGATTCCTCTGCTGACTTCCGCCAAGTGTTGAACTCCTGCGCCAGAAGAAACAGCGAAGAAATGAATATAAACTAGCGTCTCAAGCAGACTTAGAAGAAAGATTTCAATGAAAAGCAAAAGGTCTTTCTTGCTTAACATCCCAAAAGAAATCATTTCAAACTGTCTAGCATAAGCAACACTCAGCGATGTTACAAGAAGACTTACAATAATCAATTCAGATTCATTTTGAAAAAAATCCCCGTGGTTAATCGTATAAGGAACTGTAATGACGATTAGTAGTACTAAAAATCCAAAACAAAAGGCATGAAATTTATCAAAAAACTTCATAAAATTATCCTCCTCAACAAACAAACTTCCCTACAAGTCATCCTTTAACTCTAGTCTTTCCAAAACAAACCATTTGAGTAACCAAAATCCGACCACATAACCAGCCCCTAAGAAGATAGCCATTAAAGCTAGCATGGAATTTAGGGAATTAAAGACCACCGCAGATACAAAGGTTAGCACAAAAACATTAAAGGCAATGGTGTCAGAAGCCAAAACTAGAATATAGGGCGTCAACCAGTCTAAGGTTTTGGAATCTAGGAAAAATAAGCGTTTATACATGATAACCTCCTCTATGGCTGAAAAGCAAGCCTTTTGTTTTTTTACCCCAAGACCCTATGTAAAAAGGTGAGCAAAAATGGTAAGTTTGCGATGATATTATTAACAATATGAATCGAATAAGAAGGATAGATACTCTTCGTATAACGTGTCAGCCAGGCATATAGACAACCCACTGCCGTATAGACAAAAATATCTGCGAGACTTGGCAAGCTAGAAAAGTGGGGCAAGGCAAATAAGAATGACGGAAAGAGAAGATCCAGCCCCCATCTCGAATGCTTAAAGAAGGCATGTTGAAGCAGTCCCCTACATACCAATTCTTCCATCAGAGGCCCTAGTACGATTAAGGTTAGGTAAACACCAAACTCCGCAAAATTTGTCTCACTATAGGCAATAAACAAATTCCACCCTTCGTTCGTCCCCTGAACGTGTTTAGCTGTCAGATAGTTAAAGCATATCAGCACGACAGCTGCTAATACCGTCAGGACGGAATAGCTCAACCACTTTTTTCTAGGGATACGAAAGAGATAAGCATGGCCCGACCTGACCAAAATCCAAATCATAAAGCAGATAAAGAGAAGGCTGATGATGTTTCGAATCCAGATAAGATTTCCTACCCAAGACGAGAACTCCCAATAATTGCTCCAAAATTGGGTTGCCCAAAACAATCCGAAAAACAAAAACAAATAAGAAAGAATTGCACTCGCTTTGAAAAGAATAGGATGTTTTTTCATAGCTTTCTCCATTGCAATTAAATGATATCTAATCATTTTCTAAAATTTGATAACTTTTGTGAAATGTTTTAGCAGAAACAACTCTATGATTGGTGATATCTATATAATCACCTGGATAACCGAGAACATACATCCCATAACCAGCGAATCCTCCTCCAACTGTTCCAACTAGACCAAACTTGATATTCGTTGCGAGAGAAGTGTTGAGACCTGCCATTAGAATGCGCACATGATTATCCAACCAAACCATATAATTTTTTTGAAAAGCTTCCTCTACCCAACTTGGTTTAGGAGTTGCTTGACCAATTTCCCAAACATCAACAATTTGATTCCCATATTTTGCCTTCATATCTTCAATCCTTTTTAAATACCATTACATGAGTTTGGAGTTCCCACTATACCATAAGGACTACATGGTTTTGAAAGATGTATAATAGGCCACTTACCATTTAATTGATCCAAAATTGGGTTGTCCAAAACGGTCCGAAAAACAGAAACAAATAAGAAAGAATGGCACTCGCTTTGAAAAAAATAGGATGTTTTTTCATAGAACTCCTCCCTACTATCTACAAGACAGAGGCTAGCCTAATACCTCCCCTTGCCAGGCTCTACCGATGCAAGATTAAAAGGACAGTTTGCTCTTTTTAAGACTAATCCGACTACTAGATAATAGATATATTAAAGCATTAAAGACAATGAAAATATGTCCATAGAATAAAATCAGCTTCGCATCCAAACCAAGATAAAGTTTGATCATCACAAAGATAAGCAAAAGAATTTGAAACCATATCGTTTTTCCAAAAATAAATTTAAAACGGTTTTGAATGTCTGCCTCCTTGATTTTTACCGTCAACCCTTTATTGGTAAGAAGAAAAACTCCTGCTTCAAACAAGCCACTGTAGAGAACAAGCCACCCAATCGATACATTAGAGATTTGTAAAAATGTCCCTAAAAGAATATTCAAAATACTACTCAAGAAAATAACAAGAAATAATCTGTATTTCATATTAAATACCTCCATTCATTTATTTCACTAACAATTTAATAGAGCCTGCTACTCAAATATCCAGCCAGAAAAGGATAGAAAGCTACTTTTTATAATACTTCAATCCCCAAATGAGCAGAAGCATGATAAGCAAGCAGAGAATAGCCCCAATATAGGCAATTAATTGTTGATAGAATTCTCCTGCTGTGATACCTCTATACAAACAAATAATAGACATAAAACCTGTCAAGCCGATATACATAAGTTGATTGGTTCTAGGACTAACCAAATCATCATCTTCAAACTTTCTTATCCTCATTTCTCTAGTGAGGTAAACAGTGACCAAAATAGAAGCCAAGTTAATAACCACTAAAAGAAATTGGAAAACCAAGGAAAAATTTAAAAACTGACGAGATAGAAATAGATAAGTAGAGACAAGTAAGGGCAACTGACCTAAGAACAATCTCGCAAGGAAGATGTTCCGTTTTTTAGCAAGAAAAGTTTTCATTTCTTTGCTCCTTTCTTTTTAGTTAAAGCAAGATAGATTATAACCGCAATCATATAGGCTATTGTATAAAATAGATGATACCAAATACTCTCCCTAAGCGGATAAAGAAGGATAGACATAATCAGATACAGAACGAAAATGATCAGTATTTTTTTCTTCATAAGATTTTCTCCTAAATGTATGCTTTATCTTAGTGAGCTACAACCTTTACACTGCTAGTATAGCACTCATTTTGACCTTGGATCACTCAAATCATAAATGGTCATCAAAACATCTTGAATTGTTAAAAAATTTAAAAAGCAAGCATGGAAAACATACTTGCCCTAGGGGAACTTGACAACGTAAAGATCCAAAATAGAAAACTACTCACCCTCACTTCCGTATGTTCTCATATATTCTCATAATCGCAACAAGGATAGCAGCTGTCCCACTTGCCAAAGCGATAAGGGTAATGATAATGTTGAGGATTTCAGGCGTACTCCCTATTCTGTTGATAAGACGGAGTAGGGATATAACTGTCAACTGAATCAGGAGTATTGATTCTACTCTTATCAATGAAGTTAGTTGGTTTTCAACTGCATATAAAAAAGCTGGTAGCAAAACACAAGCTATAGCAATCACAAACAGATTGCTCCCTGTTTCTTCTCCCTTGTTCACCACGGAAATCATGAGAAGATTTGATGCTATGATCAACGTAGAACAGATGATAAAAAAGGATTTCTTATTCATATAGGATACCTCAAATAATATAACATCCAACTTATTAAAAGTCAGGCTGGATAAAGAGAAAATTTATCTGTTAGCTTCTGCAAATTGAAACATTGTTTTTGTATTCACGAGGAATACTTTTTTTATTTTCGTCCTGTTAGAATATCGTATGCTTGTACTCCATCAAGCAACCCCATTCCATTAGATAGTACGTTGTCTAACTCCTCCATCTTTTCATCTGAAAATGTTATTTTTCAGCGTTGATTACTTTTTCATAGGTTGCTATCGTCCTTGACAGCACCATCTTCCATATTCTTCTCCAAGTGACTTCTTTTTCCTTGCCATTTCTTACCCCTTTATTTTACATTTTTTTAGTTCTGATTGTTGTTTTTCTTTCTCTTCGTCTTCTTTTATTTTGTTATGTCGTTCTTTCATAGTTTCTAAAATAAAGAATGTGAAGGATATAGTAAATGGAGCGCCTACATATTCTATAACATACTTCCAATTCCCGAAGCATTGACTAAAATAAGAAAAGAAAGATACAATTATCAAATAGGTAACTAAAACTGCTGTCATTCCACGTAATTCTTTCTTAAATATTGCACGTACTGTACGACTCATTTTCTTTCTCCTTTTACTGTTTTCTACTTCCGCTAATACTAACTACTTACCATACTTTTTTACCTATACATCAACTACTATTTAATTCTCTAAAAGTGGTTAGTTTTCTCCTCTATAAGAGTTGATATTCCACTTTCGACTACAACCTTAACAATGTTAGTATACTACTATTCTTTGAAATTTTCCATCCAAATCATAAATAGTCATCAAAACATCTTGAGGCGTTAAAATAATCGAAAAAGAAAGCATTTCGGAAATACTTGACCTTTTATCATTCAGTTCATATACAGTTATAATCTTTTATATATAAAATAAATACACCTATCTTCTCACTCTTGTCTATAGGCAAATGTTAGCTATATGTTATTACAAACAAATAATATCATTGCACCTGTTTACCATCTATTTTTATTTATGAATTTTTTGTTTCACTTTAATCATTATAGAAGCCATAAAAAACGCGACAGCTAGCCGAATCAGTTGGTAACTTTCTTCCTCTCCTGTTTTCGGTAATAATTTTTCATTCGAAGTAATAGATTCGCTTACATAATCAGTCCCCTTAACATCAGTTGAAGGAGTTTTATTTTCTTGAGCAGCATCAAAAATAGGTTTGGGAGTTTCCAATTGATTCTTATTGTCTAACATTGCTAAATTGTCAGATTGAGTAGTTTTAGCTTTAGTAGTTGAGTTTGTACTCTCCTCTTTCCCACTATTTTCACTATTAGAATTGGAATTAGCATTGGATATTTTCATTTCGGTTCTTTTTTCATCACTCATACCTTTGCTGTCGCTTACAACTTTATCACTAATACTCATGCTGTCATTTCTGGTTTTCTCATCACGGACACTTTCAGTTACTGTTTCCTCAGAAGATTTCACTGTCTCCGTTTGCTTAGGTGAGTTTCTCGAGTACATATAATCATACACCTGTTGTGCAGTTGCTCCGCCACCAACCCATCCAGATATCGGATGTCCATTTTTTAAATACAAAATTGTTGGTGTTCCTGGAATACCGACTTTTTTAAATAGAAACTCTCTCGCTTCCCCATCAAAATCCTTACCATCCAAATCATAATATTCTAACTTCTTTTCAATCAAGTTATTAAATTCTTTCAATTCAGGAGAAAATTGACGACAATGAGAGCAAGTTTTTCTACCAAAATAAATAGTATGTTCCAATTGATCCTCTGTAAAAGATTGACGAACGGCTTCAATATCTATCTTTTTAAAGTCCGTAACATTCTTCTCATACTCTTCTGGGGTTACAACAGAAGGCTTATGCTCCACCTTTTCCTTAGCCGATGGCAAATCTGGTGCCACAAGAGAACTATCATTCGCCCGAATAGATGAAGTAGTAGGCTGCTCTTCTGCATATACAACACCCGTAGTAATAGATGCAAATACAAGTGGTACAAGTAATAGCGATTTTATCTTTTGATTCTTCATAAGAATACTCCTTTACATTTGTTATCTTTATCTTACCTTATTTAAGATTACAAATTCATATAAATCTTAAATGGTCATCGAAACATCTTGAATTGCAAAAAAAATCATTATAAAAGGGTAAGTATTTCGAAAACACTTATCCCTTTATACTTCATTAAGCTCTACTTTTTATAATACTTCAAGCCCCACATAAGCAGAAGCATGATAAGCAAGCAGAGAATATCACCAATATAAGCGATTAATTGTTGGTATAATTTTCCTGCTGTGATACTTCTATACAAACAAATAATAGACATCAATCCTGTCAAGCCGATGAATATAAGTTGATTGGTTCTAGGACTAACCAAATCATCATCTTCAAACTCTCTTATCCTAACAGTAACTAAGATAAAAACCAAGTTGATAATCACTCAAAGAAATTGGAAAACTAAGGAAAAATTTAAAAACTGACGAAATAGAAACAAATAAGTAGAGACAAGCAAGGGCAACTACCCTAGTAGCACTCTCGCAAGGAAGATGTTCCGTATTTATCAAGAAAAGTTTTCATTTCTTTGTTCCTTTTCTATCTAACAGTTCAAAGCACTGTATATAACCTCTGTTACGTAGCTATGTGACGTTATTTAAAGATTAAATAGATAAGAAAAAGAGACACGTAATAGTAGCATTCATTAAGCCATGTACAACTACACAGGAATATAGATTTCTTTGCTTTATATAAAGACAACCCAATACAAGTCCTGTCACAAGATGCTGAGAAATAATCTCTCCATCATGAGCAAATCCAAAAAGAACAGCTGAAAGAAAGACAGCAAAAATAGGAGAATATTTTTCTAAAGTTCCTAAAATGATTCCTCTAAAGAGCATCTCCTCCAAAAGAGGTTGAGTAAAAGCAGTTGACAACCAAAATAGAACTGTATAAAAGAAACCACTAGTTTCCAAATGTTGAAAAAAGCTCAAAGAACTTGTATTATCATGGGCTTTTCCAAGGACGGTAGTAAAAAATATAAAACTAACTACTAAAATTAGATTAGCCAGATAAGCAAAAATAATCCATCTCAATTCTACCCACTTGATTGGTAAGCGATCTAAAGTAGTCTCATCCCCCCATCTCTTAACAAGATATACAATAATTGTTAAACATATAAAGAAAGATAAAAAGTAGACACCTACACCGAATACTTCTCCTATCACTCCGTCATAAAATCGTCTCACAACAGTTAATGGTACAACTTGAATAGCAAAAGTAAGTAAAAAGCAAGTAAGCACTTTTATAAAGATAAAACTTATGTTCTTCATAGTTTATCCTTTCTTTAATGTCTAGATGATTTTTTAGCATTGTCCCCTGTTTGTAGATTTGCTAATTCCATCTATGAAACCACAAATTGATCCAAGAAGTTGGTCGTAATTAGGAATTAAGGAAGTCCACCAAGGCATTCCACCTCCTTGAACTTGTATTAGTTTTTCTGCACTTAAAGTTTCAAAATATTTATTTTTCATGATATTATCTCCTTAGATACACAGTGGGCACATCGCATGCAATCTTCTTTGATTTTCAACATACAAATCAAATCCATCTCTTACTAAACTACCTACTCTATACCAGAATCCGTATGAATTATCTCCACCTTCAACGCAAGCAAGCATTTCAGTATCCATAACAGAAAATTGTGATATCATTTTTGTATCCATGACAAATACTCCTTTTTAAAAAAACTAAAATAAATCAGAATAGAATCCTCATAATTTTACTATAAGTCTTACCAACTTAGTCCCAATTTATCACCAACCATACCTCCTAAGCATGTTAATCCACCCCCAATTGCACCAATGTGTGCTCCAACAAATGCACCAGCAAGTCCAGCTACTCCTAAAGTGGCCAAACCTGCTCCAGTTCCACCAGTTATAGCTCCCGTAATGACTCCTCCAATCAGTGCATTTTGACAATCAGTGGAGCTATACCCCCCTTCAACTTTCGCAAGCATTTCAGTATCCATAACCTCTAACTGTGACAACATTTTTGTATTCATGATGAATACCTCCTTTTTATTTTCAATTTGTTACAAAGTCTTAAATTCAATAAACAAATAGATTTTTTATAGTATCTTTTTGATTTTCTTAAAAAAGTATATACGTCTACTATCTTCTTAAAGGTAGCAGTACCTATTTTTTAGTCTAAGATTTCAATAATCTTGAGTATCTAAAATATCTTAATTTCGTTATTCTCCTTGCAATAAAAAGTTTTACTATACTATTTATTAACTTGCAGAAAGCAAAAAATATTAGTAAATAATAGTTTATAGTTAAGTTTTTTATTCCTACCAATCCATCAACTAAGTAAAGCATCAACGATTACATAAACTATTGATAATATAATTAAAATTTTGCTAACTATCTTATTCTCATCATTCTTAGATAACTTTGATATTTTGTAAGTAAGTAAATAAGACAGTAAATTAATAGCGATAATAATACTATATTTAAGAATCATAATCTTACAAAGAGGACATAATTCCTGAACCTACACAAATAAGTGTTGCTGCTCCCCCAGTTATCGGACCAGTCGCAGCAGCTAATAGTACTGCTCCAATACAACCACCGATTGCAGACCCTAAATTGCCTCCTCCACTAACTATTTCGAGTTCTTCATTATCCATAACAGAAAATTGTGACATCATTTTTGTATCCATGACAAATACTCCTTTTTTATTTTTAATTTTTGTCCTGTTGCAACTTTGACAAGTTTAGTATATCATCGTTTTTTAAAGTTTTTCATCCAAATCTTGAATTGTCATCGAAACGTCTTAAATTAGCTTTTTTATTTCAAAATCATCTCTATTTTTTTAAAGAAAGATGTGCTCTAAACATTTTTTGACCATTCAGGAAGTTTCAATGACGATTCAAGATTTTATAAAGCATGAAATTGTTTTTATGTCATAATAGACCTATCCACTATATGAAAGGAATTGCCTATGACTTCTTATAAACGTACATTTGTTCCTCAAATAGATGCTAGAGACTGCGGTGTTGCTGCCTTAGCCTCGATTGCTAAATTCTATGGTTCAGATTTTTCTCTAGCTCACTTGAGAGAACTTGCAAAGACCAATAAAGAAGGGACGACTGCTCTTGGCATTGTAAAAGCCGCTGATGAAATGGGCTTTGAAACAAGACCTGTTCAAGCAGATAAAACTCTCTTTGACATGAGTGATGTCCCCTATCCATTTATCGTTCACGTTAACAAAGAAGGAAAACTCCAACATTACTATGTTGTCTATCAAACAAAGAAAGACTATCTGGTTATTGGTGATCCTGACCCTTCTGTAAAAATCACCAAAATGTCAAAAGAACGCTTTTTCTCTGAATGGACTGGAGTAGCTATTTTTATAGCTCCCAAACCTAGCTATCAACCCCATAAAGATAAAAAGAATGGTCTACTAAGCTTCCTTCCTCTGATTTTCAAACAAAAATCTCTCATTGCTTACATTGTTCTCTCAAGCTTATTGGTCACTATTATCAATATCGGTGGTTCTTATTATCTCCAAGGAATCTTGGATGAATACATTCCAAATCAGATGAAATCAACTTTAGGAATCATCTCAGTTGGTCTGGTTATAACCTATATCCTCCAGCAAGTCATGAGCTTCTCCCGTGATTATCTCCTAACTGTTCTGAGTCAGAGATTAAGCATTGATGTGATTTTATCCTATATTCGCCATATTTTTGAACTTCCTATGTCTTTCTTTGCGACACGTCGTACAGGGGAAATTATTTCACGGTTCACAGATGCCAACTCTATTATAGATGCCTTGGCTTCTACCATTCTTTCTCTTTTTCTGGATGTTTCCATTCTGATTCTTGTAGGGGGCGTCTTACTGGCACAAAACCCTAATCTCTTCCTTCTTTCTCTTATTTCCATTCCTATATACATGGTCATCATCTTTTCTTTTATGAAGCCTTTTGAAAAAATGAACCATGATGTCATGCAAAGTAATTCTATGGTTAGTTCTGCCATTATCGAAGATATCAACGGGATTGAAACTATAAAGTCGCTCACGAGTGAAGAAAATCGCTATCAAAATATAGACAGCGAATTTGTAGATTATTTGGAAAAATCCTTTAAGCTCAGTAAATATTCTATTTTACAAACGAGTTTAAAGCAGGGAACAAAATTAGTTCTGAATATCCTTATCCTATGGTTTGGCGCTCAATTAGTCATGTCGAGTAAAATTTCTATCGGTCAGCTGATTACCTTTAACACACTTCTTTCTTACTTTACAACTCCTATGGAAAATATTATCAATCTCCAAACCAAACTCCAATCTGCGAAAGTCGCTAATAACCGTTTGAACGAAGTCTATCTAGTCGAATCTGAATTTCAAGTTCAAGAAAACCCTGTTCATTCACATTTTTTGATGGGCGATATTGAATTTGATGACCTTTCTTATAAGTATGGTTTTGGACGAGATACCTTAACAGATATTAATCTCACGATTAAACAAGGAGATAAGGTTAGCCTAGTTGGAGTCAGTGGTTCTGGTAAAACAACTTTAGCCAAAATGATTGTCAATTTCTTTGAACCCTACAAAGGACATATTTCCATCAATCATCAGGATATTAAAAACATTGATAAGAAAGTCTTGCGCCGTCATATTAATTACCTACCCCAACAAGCCTATATCTTTAATGGCTCTATCTTGGAAAATTTAACCTTGGGCGGTAATCATATGATTAGCCAAGAAGATATTCTAAGAGCTTGTGAATTAGCTGAAATCCGTCAAGACATTGAAAGAATGCCTATGGGCTATCAAACTCAGCTCTCTGATGGAGCTGGTCTATCAGGAGGACAAAAGCAACGAATCGCTCTCGCTCGTGCTCTTTTAACTAAAGCTCCTGTTCTAATACTAGATGAAGCTACTAGCGGTCTTGATGTCTTGACTGAGAAAAAAGTTATAGATAATCTTATGTCCCTCACTGATAAAACCATTCTCTTTGTAGCCCATCGTCTCAGTATAGCCGAACGAACCAACCGTATCATTGTTCTTGACCAGGGGAAAATCATTGAAGTTGGTAGCCACCAAGAGTTAATGCAGGCGCAAGGTTTCTACCATCATCTGTTCAATAAATAAGGAGAATGTCATGAATCCTAATCTTTTTAGAAGCGTCGAGTTTTATCAGAGACGTTACCATAACTATGCGACAGTGTTAATTATACCTCTTTCATTACTACTTACTTTCATCTTGATTTTCTCCCTTGTTGCCACAAAAGAAATTACTGTCACTTCCCAAGGAGAAATCGCCCCTACAAGTGTCATTGCATCTATTCAGTCAACAAGTGATAATCCTATCCTTGCTAATCATTTAGTGGCAAATCAAGTAGTTGAAAAAGGGGACTTACTCATCAAATACTCTGAAACAATGGAAGAAAGTCAGAAAACTGCCTTAGAAACTCAACTACACAGACTTGAGAAGCAAAAAGAAGGACTTGGAATTTTGAAACAAAGCTTAGAAAAAGCGACTGATCTTTTTTCTGGCGAGGATGAGTTTGGCTACCATAATACCTTTAGGAATTTTACTAAACAATCCCATGATATTGAACTGGGTATCACAAAGACTAACACTGAGGTTTCAAATCAAGCCAATCTTGCCAATAGCAGTTCATCAGCCATCGAACAAGAAATTACAAAAGTTCAACAACAAATTGGAGAATATCAAGAGCTGAGAGATGCTATCATAAATAACAGAGCTCGCTTACCAACTGGCAATCCGCACCAGTCAATTTTGAATCGTTATCTTGTAGCCTCACAAGGACAAACACAGGGAACTGCAGATGAGCCATTTTTATCTCAAATTAATCAAAGTATTGCAGGTCTTGAAACATCTATCGCAAGCCTCAAAATTCAGCAAGCTGGTATCGGAAGTGTAGCAACTTATGATAATAGTTTAGTAACCAAAATTGAAGTACTCCGCACTCAGTTTTTACAGACAGCCTCACAGCAACAACTAACCGTGGAGAATCAATTAACAGAATTAAAAGTACAACTAGATCAAGCGACACAGCGTTTGGAAAACAATACTTTAACCGCTCCAAGTAAAGGTATCATTCACTTAAACAGTGAATTTGAAGGTAAAAATAGAATTCCAACTGGTACAGAAATTGCTCAAATATTTCCTGTCATCACAGATACAAGAGAAGTACTAATCACTTACTACGTATCTTCTGACTATCTACCTCTACTAGATAAAGGACAAACTGTAAGATTAAAACTGGAGAAGATTGGAAATCACGGCATTACCATCATCGGCCAACTTCAGACAATTGATCAAACTCCTACCAGAACAGAGCAAGGAAATCTCTTTAAATTAACCGCTCTTGCAAAACTATCTAACGAGGATAGTAAACTCATCCAATATGGCTTACAAGGTCGCGTCACTAGTGTAACTGCAAAGAAAACATATTTTGATTATTTCAAAGATAAAATTTTAACCCATTCTGATTAATTTTCAGATAACACTCTATAACTATTTATTATCTTATAAAACAGGAGAATCATAACATGGATAAGAAACAAAACCTAACTTCATTTCAAGAACTAACAACTACCGAACTCAACCAGATTACAGGTGGAGGATGGTGGGAAGATTTATTATATAGATTTAATCTAATTGAACAAAACAATACAAAAGGATTTAATCAACCAATACAACTATAAAAAATAAGACCGAGAAACAAGAACTCTCGGTCTTATTTTTCATCATTCTATAGGTATCACAGTAAGCACCTGACGAAAGACTTGATTTTGACAGGTGGTATTTAGACTGGTATTAGGATGACTTTCAACAATCTTAATGACAGTATAAAGACCAACTCCTCTCTCCTCCCCTTTAGAACTTGCTCCAAAGGAGAAGATTTCAGAAAGATCGATGACCTCCTCTTTGATGGAGTTTTCAATGATAAAGGTCTCCTGTGCTCCATTTTTTAAAAAGGCAATTGAAACATGAGGTTGAGTAGCCTCTGCACTAGCTTCAATGGCATTATCACAAAGGATAGACACAATGGTTAGAAAATCAAGTAGGCTCATCCCCTCGACCTGAATCTCCTCTGGAACTTCGACATTAAGGACAATATCCTTTTCTCTGGCTTTTAGAAATTTCCCTGCTAGAAGACTTTTGAGGGCTTTATCACGAATATTTACCAATCTGCCCAGGTCATATTTATTGTCCTGCAATTTCTGACTGGAATCCTTTAAAACAGAGTCGTAAACCTCTTTTATCTGCTCCATATCCTCTTCCTCAATGCCCAGACGTAAGCTGGTCAAAAGATTGGTGTAGTCATGGCGAAAACTCCGAACTTCCTTGTATAGTTCCTCTATATGCAGACTATATCGTTCCATATCTCTGTAGCGCAAGGTCTGTTCTTGGTTCAGTTTCTTCTGAAGTTTTTCCTTCAAATAAGTATCCAAATTCTTGATAACTCCCATAAAAAAGAGGAGGTAAAATACTAGGATGAGTTGGCGAACAGTAGTTGATTGAATACCTTGTTCATATTCAAGGTAAGATAGACTTTGCATCACTAGATAATAAGCCCCCATTGCCCAGTTAATCTTAGTAAGAGACTTTTGAAAATCTTTATCGAGAAACTCCTTTCTCAAATTAGTGAAATCATAGTCTAACCATTTCAAAAAGACTAAAACTATGAAGCAAACGAATATCATCATCAATAAAAAGATAGGATTGCTATCTTTATCTACAATTTCTTGTCCCAAAAATGGAAGTACAAAATAGGAGACTCCTCTATAAAAGAGATTCACCAATATCATTGGAAAGAGACCATAAAAGAAAATGAGTTTTTTAGGAAGCCCTCTTAACAATAAGAAAGACAAACCTATGCCGAACAAAGGTTCTATTAAGTATGAGAGATAGTCAGTCAGGACTAAAAATTTAAAAGTTGTAAAAATTGCTGCCAGAAGAAATTTTAAAAGAAAGGCCTTAAAAATTCTATCGAAAGTGAGACTAATTCCATCTACCTTAAAGAATATGACAATTTTTAGTCCATTAATAATAAGTGAATACAACAATATCCAAGCAATGTTCATAAACTCTCCTAGCTCAGTGTAAGTTATTGATGGCCTCAGACACTTCCCTGACCTTATAACGCGCTATCATACAGCTTCCACCATTGGGAAAGAAAAGGAGTTTTTCTTTCTTATCCAAATGCACCACATTTGCAGGATTGATGAGAAAAGAGCGGTGGCACTGCAAGAGACGGGGCTCCTGCTTGAAAACCTCCTCTAAACTCGCTGTAAATTCCAGCCTGTCCGTCTTGGTATAGAGAATAACACGATGGGCTCTGGGCGACGTTTCAAGATAGTAAACCTCTTTAAAAGGATACTGGAATTGGGCAAATTTTGATTTAAAGTAAAAGCAATCTTCCGCCAGACTTTTACTGTCTTGACTATTGGCATAGAGAAGGGCTGTTTCGATACGAGATTCAAACTCCTCTGCCGAAAGAGCCTTATCAATGTAGTCCAAAGCAGACACTTGGTAGCGAAAGGACAGGGGCATAAACTCCGAGTGAGTCGTCACAAAGACGATGAGAGCATAAGGATCTCGATCCCGAATTTTTCTAGCCACTTCCAGCCCCTTCATCTCCTCATTTCGAATCTCAATATCCAAAAAGAATAGCTGATGGGCTCCCTTCTCATGCACCTCTGACAGCAGCTGGTCTGGTTTGCCAAAAACTTCAAAAGAACTGGGAGTGATATGATGTTCCTTCAAGAGTTTCTCAATCGTTGTTTCAATTCTAGTCTGTTGGGAAAAATCATCTTCTAAAACAAATATTCTCATCTTCTTACTCTCCTTCTTTCAACCATTTTTGACGAATTTTTCTATAGCGACGTCTGGCATACTTGACAGCGTATTGACCTTCTTCTCCAAGAAAAAGGATTCTTTCTTGAAAATCAATCGATTTTACTTTATCAAGATTAACCAAACAATTTCGATGACATCTCATCAAGGTTTCCCCATATTGGTTCTCAAGATTACTTAAATTTTGAACCATATTAAAACTAGCTTCTTCTGTAACAATCTGTACAGTATGGGCTTTAGTTGGATGTGTTTGGATATAGTAGACATCGTCGACGTTTACTTTATAGACTGTTTTCTGTGTCTGAATAATCATATGTTTCATTGGATTCTCCTCCTAAGAAAAGAATAACAGAAAAAATCTAACACAAGCACACCCAATCCTAAACAGGCCTTCAACGCTCCTGAAAGGTAGCTTGTTCCTCAAATAAGCATGATAATCTTACCACTATTTTATCATAAAATTCACTCAGCGCAATTCAAGACATTTCAATGACAATTAAAGATTTGAATAAAAAAAAAGAGTTAAAAGTGATAAACTATGATTATAGAAAGATTATGTTTGCAATAACTTTAAAAATCATCAAAAAAGGAGGGCTGCATATGATTTATTCACATCCACCATGATTAACACCCTATAAATATACTCTATTGCAATTGACGTAAATATAACAAGGAGAAAATTATGGCCAAGTCAAATAAAACAAAACAATTAACATCAATCGAACTTTCTCATATAAATGGCGGTAGTATTCCATATGGATGGTATTCTCCGTTTCATATAATTAGCGATAATGTACTATGTAGAAATGGATATTCATATAATAAAGCTAATCTTGATAATGGTAAATGTATCATTGATTGGGGCAACATAGTTGGCAATGTTGCTAATAATATAGGTGCCTCACTAGGAGATTTACACAATCCCTTACCTTAAAATATAAATTATATAGGAGGTCACGTAAATGACAGACCCAATCAAAACAGCTCAAACTTTGATTACTGACTTAAACAAAGCCTATCAAGCATGCAAACAGGCAACAGCTGACGACGTCCGCTTTCAGGAGCAATTAAACTCTATTCTTGGTTTTCTAGCCAAGGCTGAGACTGTGGATAATCGCGTCTTGATTGAACTGGAAAAATTCTACCAGACTTCCAGTCTTCTCATGGGACTCAGCGCCCTCAATCCAGATGCTCCTACACGCGCCGCTTGGCGGGCCTATGACCGCTTCCACTTTGACCAAGTCAAGACCAAGTTGAGTCTCTACGGACCAACCATTATCTTGTAGAAAATAAAAGAAGTTGAGACAAACTGAACTCAACTTCTTTTTTAGTGTCATATAGGCAAGATTAGTCCTGCATCTGACGTTTGACCTGATAAGGTAAGTACAAGACTAGTAAAACCAAACCAGCTCCCAGCAAGGCTAGAAGGGCTAGTTTTTCTTGGAAGGTAATCAACCCAACAACTAATTCCACTACTAAGACGAAACTGGTCAATCCTCGGACTACAGCCTGCAAGCCTTTTTCTTTTTGCCCCTTGTCCAGTGGAAAAAGTTGGGTCAAATACTGGTAGTCAAAGGCATGATAGAGGGCCAGTAACTGGAAGAGCAAGAGGTAGTTAAACAGCACTACCACTGCTGTCGCAATCCAAGCTTGCTCAATAAAGACCTGCGCCAGCAAGGAAAGCAAGAGCAGACGGAGACTGAGAGCAAAGAGGTCTCCATTTCGCAAATAAGAACGCAGATAGAGATTTTGCCAAATCTTTCCAGGCACCTTCTGAACAGCCTTTAGGATAAAGTCCAGATAGGCACGACGCTTGACGCTGTTTGAAATTCCCTTTACCTGCGTAAAGAGGGCAAAGAAACGAAGCAAGACTTGCTTGCGCTTGCTTTCTTGAGAAATAACATAGTCCCAGTTGAGACCAGTTTCAGTAAAAAATTTGCTGGCCTTTTGACGAAAGAGGAAATATTTTCCTACCCCCAATAAAAGCACATAGACCAGAAAAACTGGTAAGCCATAACCCATTGCTAAAAATAAAGGCGCAAATAACAGCAAGAAAAGGGTCTGTACAAAGAGCCAAAAGACTAGGGAAATGCCAGTTTGACGCTTAAGATGGAGTTTGATTTCCTCTTCTCCAACTAAGAGAAAGAGCTTGTCTGGAGCCTCCATATAGGTGGCAATTCCTCCCCAAAGCAAAAGTAAAACAGACGTAATTCCTACAAACAAAAGGATAGGCCAATGATTTTCAGGAAAATGTTGTAAGAGTTGACTGTACTGGTAGGCTAGAAAGCCCAACAGGACAAGCAGGAATAAGACAAAGTGGTCATTGAGAACATAGCGCAGATAACCAAGACACTCCTTACGAAAAGCCTGCTTTCTCTTTAAAAACAAGTCTTTCATAGGTCCTCCTCTTTGGTCAGAGCCAAGTAAATATCATTCAAACTAGCCTCAGGCATATCAAAGGCTTCGCGCAGTTGCAGGAGATTCCCCTTGGCACGCACCTCTCCCTTATGGAGAATGACAAAGGCATCACACATCTTCTCCGCCGAATCCAGCACGTGAGTACTCATGAGAATAGACTTACCCTTTTGCTTTTCCACTTCCAAAAGCTGAATCAAGTCTGCAATAGCCAACGGATCAAGACCAAGGAAAGGCTCATCCACGATAAAGAGACTCGGATCCACCACAAAAGCACAGATAATCATGACTTTCTGCTTCATCCCTTTTGAAAAATGAACTGGAAACCAGTCTAATTTCTGGTCCAGACGGAACATTTTTAACAAAGCTTCTACTCGATCAAAAGCCACTTTTTGCTCAATACCATAAGCCATGGCAACTGTTTCGATATGCTCTCTGAGGGTCAATTCCTCATACAGGCTAGGTGTCTCGGGAATGTAACCAATCTGCTTGCGGTAGCTAGTCGCATCTTCTTGCAGGGTCAAGCCATTGATATTGATGGAACCACTATAAGGTGTCAACAGACCGATAATCTCATTGATTGTCGTTGATTTCCCAGCACCATTGAGACCAATCAAACCAACCAACTGTCCACTTTCAACAGTAAAAGACACATCTTTCAAGACAGGGACATGGACATAGCCACCTGTCAGATTTTTAATTTCTAACATATTTTCTCCAAATCTGGTATAATGTAGCTATATTATATCAAAATTCAATACAGTAGAGGTAGATTTTATGTCAGATTGCATTTTTTGTAAAATCATCGCAGGGGAAATCCCTGCTTCAAAAGTATATGAAGATGAGCAGGTTCTTGCCTTTCTTGATATCTCTCAAGTGACACCAGGACATACCTTGGTCGTGCCAAAAGAACACTATCGTAATCTTTTGGAAATGGACGCTACTAGCGCCAGCCAACTCTTTGCCCAAGTGCCAAAAGTGGCTCAAAAAGTCATGAAAGCTACCAAGGCTGCTGGCATGAATATCATTGCCAACTGCGAAGAAATCGCTGGTCAAACCGTCTTTCATACCCACGTTCACCTTGTACCTCGTTACGGTGCGGACGATGACCTCAAGATTGATTTTATCGCCCACGAACCAGACTTTGACAAACTTGCTCAAGTCGCTGAAACCATCAAAAACGCCTAAGGAGTTGCCATGAAATTATCCAACCTACTGCTATTTGCAGGAGCTGCAGCCGGAAGTTATCTGGTCACAAAAAATCGTCAAACCATCACAGATGAAGTCTTGAATACAACTGACCGCGTTCAAGCTATCAAGGACGATGTGGATATTATCCAAAATAGCCTGCAAATCATCGACCAGCAAAAAGAACTCATCAAGGAATACCAAGAAGACCTGACTTACAAGTTTAAGGTCTTGGAAAAGGATATCCAGACTAGACTAGCTGTGATCAAAGAAACACAGGAAATTGAAGATAAGTAAAAAGAGCCCGACGGCTCTTTTTAAAAGGTAAACAAGTTATATCCCATCAACTATACATCATAATTTAGGCAACTCATACTCAATAAAAATCAAAGAGCAAACTAGAAAGCTAGGCACAGGCTGCTCACAACACCGTTTTGAGGTTGTGGATAGAACTGACGAAGTCAGCTCAAAACACGGTTTTGAGGTTGTAGATAAGCCGACGCTGACGTGGTTTGAAGAGATTTTTGAAGAGTATTATTCACCGTTTCATAACTAAATCAAAGACTTTCCCAGGCTTTCCGCCGTAATGAAAACACCTGAAACAGCTTGGTTTCAGGTGTCCGGAAACTTTGAGACCTGGGCTCAAAGTTTAAGTATGTAACTTCGAAGAAGGTCGCTACCGTCCGTCATCACTTAAGAAAAGTCTTAAAAAATCTATAAACAAAAAGAGCCCAACGGCTCTTTTTACTTTTATTCTCCATCAAAAGCATCTTTAATATGGTCAAAGAAGCCTTTTTTCTTTGGATTGACTTTCAAATCACCAGCAGCTGCGAATTCTTTCAAGGCTACTTTTTGGCGGTCGTTCAAGCCTGTCGGTGTTACGACATTAACGGTAACGTATTGGTCACCAACTGCACCACCACGAAGGCTCGGAGCTCCTTTTCCACGTAGACGGAATTTCTTACCAGTCTGAGTTCCCTCTGGGATAACCAATTCAACATCACCGTGAACCGTTGGGATATCAACTGTATCACCAAGAGCCGCTTGGACAAAGTTGAGGTTGAGATTGTAGAAGATAGTGGTTCCTTCACGTTCAAACTTATCGCTGGCTTCCACAGAAACCACTACATACAAGTCACCATAAGGTCCACCGTTAAATCCAGCTTCACCTTGACCAGCTAGGCGAATTTGTTGACCAGTTTCCACACCAGCAGGGATTTTTACATGTACACTATGGGCTTGTTTTTCATGACCTGTTCCGTGACAAGTTGTACATGGATCTTTGATTTCTTTTCCGCGACCGTGACAGACATCACAGGTTACTTGGCGACGCATCATACCAAGCGGAGTCTGTGTATCAACGTTAATGACACCAGCGCCATGACAGCGTCCACAAGTGACTGGACTTGTTCCTGGCTTAGCACCAGAGCCATTACATGTACTACAGCTTGCTTCACGATTGTACTTAACCTCTTTTTCAGCTCCAAAAATAGCTTCTTCAAAAGTCAAATTCACACGATACTGGAGATCATCCCCTTGACGAGGAGCATTTGGATTACGTGAAGCACCGCCTCCGCCGAAGAAACTTGAGAAGATATCTTCAAAACCACCGAAGCCACCTGCCCCATCGAAACCGCCGAAACCACCAGCTCCACCAAAACCACCGTTGGCTCCAGCCGCACCATATTGGTCATAGGCCGCACGTTTTTGGTCGTCACTCAAAGTCTCATAGGCTTCCTGAACTTCCTTGTATTTTTCCTCAGCACCAGGCTCCTTATTGATATCTGGGTGATATTTTTTCGAAAGCTTACGATAAGCCTTTTTGATCTCGTCTGCCGAAGCGTTTTTTGACACCCCCAGACGATCATAAAATTCAGTATTGTTCATAATTCAAGATACAAAGGGCGTCAAACGGACACAGCAAAAATAGGAGTTTTGACGACGGACGCTTGCGTCCTAGAAAAAACTATCTTTTTGGCACAGTCCGTAGCCCGTGTTCAATTCCCTGAACACCTTTGTTCCTTTCTATTGATATTTTGAATCAAACCTCGATTTAGGTCAGGTTCAATTCCTATATTTCATATTGATGAGACAAAACCCAAATAAATCAGGTTTAGTCCCTTTTTATCGAAAAACAGAGGCTGGGTTGCAACCTCTGGATTTCTTCCTATCATTACGACGTTCAAAAATAAAGTCGATTATACTTTGTTTTTGAACTAGTAAGGCGTTTAGGCAAGTCGCCATAGCAATTGCCGTAGAATGACAATCACTTTAGTGATTAGTCATTCTTAACGAGTTAGGCTTAACTGAGTTTCGGCTAAAAACTTCGGAAAAAAGATAAGCCATCTTTTGTGCATCGCACAAGGCGATGGCTTCCTATTTTTCTTTCGTTTTCTTAACGCCTCAACATCTTACTTTTCCGTAAACTCTCCGTCTACGACGTCATCGCCTGCGTTTCCTGTTGCTTGTGCGCCTTCTGTTCCTGCTTGAGCTTGTTGCGCTGCTGCAGCTTGTTCGTAAAGTTTAACAGCAAGTCCTTGAGCTTTTTCGTTCAAAGCTTCGAGTTTTGCTTTCATGTCGTCCAAGTTGTTGTCTTCTTGAGCTTTCTTAAGGTCATCAAGGGCAGCTTGGGCAGCGTCACGTTCTGCGTCGAAGCCTTTGCCTTCAGTTTCCTTGATTGTCTTTTCAGTCGCAAAGATTGCTTGGTCTACTTCGTTACGAAGGTCAACTTCTTCTTTACGTTTCTTATCTGCTTCAGCGTTTGCTTCTGCATCTTTCATCATGCGGTCAATTTCTTCATCAGTCAAACCTGAGTTAGATTGGATGACAATAGTTTGTTCTTTTTGAGTTCCAAGGTCTTTGGCCTTAACAGACACGATACCGTTCTTGTCGATGTCAAATGTTACTTCGATTTGTGGAATACCACGAGGTGCAGCTGGGATATCTGTCAATTGGAAACGTCCAAGAGTCTTATTATCTGCTGCCATTGGGCGTTCACCTTGAAGAACGTGGATATCAACGGCTGGTTGGTTGTCTGCTGCTGTTGAGAAGACTTGTGATTTAGATGTTGGGATTGTCGTGTTGCGATCGATAAGTTTTGTAAAGACACCACCCATTGTTTCGATACCAAGTGACAATGGTGTTACATCAAGAAGAACAACGTCTTTAACATCACCAGTAATGACACCACCTTGGATAGCAGCACCCATGGCAACAACTTCATCAGGGTTTACTGATTTGTTTGGTTCTTTACCAGTTTCAGCCTTAACAGCTTCTACAACGGCTGGGATACGAGTTGAACCACCAACAAGGATAACTTCGTCGATTTCTGACAAGCTCAAACCTGCATCTGAAAGGGCTTGACGAACTGGAACTTTTGTACGTTCTACAAGGTCACGAGTCAAATCATCAAATTTCGCACGAGTCAAAGTCATTTCCAAGTGAAGAGGTCCAGCCTCACCAGCAGTGATAAATGGCAAGCTGATTTGAGTTGAAGTTACACCAGAAAGGTCTTTCTTCGCTTTTTCAGCTGCATCTTTCAAACGTTGCATTGCCATCTTGTCAGTAGACAAGTCGATACCGTTTTCTTTCTTGAATTCTGCCACCAAGTGGTCGATGATTTTTTGGTCAAAGTCGTCACCACCAAGTTTGTTATCCCCTGCAGTTGACAATACGTCGAAGACACCGTCACCCAATTCAAGGATAGAAACGTCGAATGTACCACCACCAAGGTCAAATACCAAGATTTTTTCTTCTTTGTCAGTCTTGTCCAAGCCGTAAGCAAGAGCGGCTGCAGTTGGTTCGTTGACAATACGTTCTACTTCAAGACCAGCGATTTTACCAGCGTCTTTTGTGGCTTGACGTTGAGCATCGTTGAAGTAAGCTGGAACTGTAATAACTGCTTTCGTTACTTTTTCGCCAAGGTAGTCTTCAGCGTAGCCTTTCAAGTATTGAAGAATCATAGCTGAGATTTCTTGTGGAGTGTATTCTTTGCCGTTAGCAGAAACTTTTTCAGAAGTTCCCATCTTAGATTTGATAGAGATTACTGTATCTGGGTTTGTAACTGCTTGACGTTTTGCAGCATCACCAACGATGATTTCGCCGTTTTTGAATGAGACTACAGATGGAGTTGTACGGTTTCCTTCTGGGTTTGCTATGATTTTGCTTTCAGTTCCTTCAAGAACTGCAACTGCTGAGTTTGTTGTACCTAAGTCAATACCGATAATTTTAGACATGTGTTTTTCTCCTTAAATTTATCTTCTTTTTTTCTTTTTGATACTCTTCTTAAGTGGCGACGCCGTCAGAGCTTGACTTCGTCAATCTCTTTGACTAAACTTTGAGCCTAAGGTCTCAAAGTTTGCGCAGATAGCGCCACGGCGAAGAGTATCGTCTTTGGTTCGCTTCGCTCACTATTGCAAAGCCAAACATGTTTTACCTTTCTTCATAGTTTAGTGTCGTTTCGGACAAAACCAAATCAGTCTTTCTTATTTACTGACATATCCTCTGTAATTAATAATAACAATTGACCAATTAAAATAGGTTGCAATATAAGTTCTAATACTTTTTGCAACCAAATTACTGGTTGCGTTCCAAAATAAGAAACTTTTGCTCCTTCCGAAATAGGATAAGCAAAAAATATCCCTACTACCAGAAAGAAAACGACAATTCCAATAGCCCAATTTGTAGCCGCTATCTTTTTCATTCTCATCTTCCTACTATATTGTTTCGACATATAAAATTCCTAATTATAGACAACCACCATTGCTGGGCGTAGGATACGATCATGGAGTTTGTAGCCTTTTTGGAAAACTTGGGCGATGGTATCTGCTGGGTGTTCATCGTCTGCTGGGAGAGTTTGGATGGCCATATGGTAGTTATGGTCAAATTCACCATCAGCTGCAATTTCTTCGATTCCTTCTTCTTTCAAAGCGTGAACTAAGCTCTCTTGCACCATCTCCAATCCTTTTTTGACATCGTCTGTCAAACCTTCAACTGCAAGGGCACGTTCTAGGTTATCCAAAGAAGGGAGAATCGCTTTTGCCAAGTCCTGGCTACGATAACGTTGCAAGTTTTGACGCTCTTCATTGGCACGGCGTTGAATATTTTGCATTTCTGCATGAGCCCGAAGGTATTTGTTTTCGAACTCATCTGCACGTTCATTTGCCAAGTCCAACTCAGACTTTTCAGGAGTTGTTTCTTCAGCTGTTTCCACAACTTCCTCTTCTTGGACTTCTTCTACTTCTTCATTTTTTATATCTTGGGCCATTTTCGCCTCCTTTAATGATTTCAATCTTAATGTACTTCGTAATGATTACTGCTGAGATAGCGATAAAAATCTGTCAACTTCATGGTCAAAACACGGTTGACTACGTTGACTTGGTTGATTAGATTTTGATAATCCAGATTGACCGGACCGATAATTGCTAGAATTCCAACTCCCCGATAAGGAATCAGGAACTTGCTACTAATCACCGCTAGGTCAGCTAGGCAGGATTCTTGACTGTCCGCAACACGGACATTTTGCATTTGATCTTCATGCAGACCCTCACGAATCTCCAAGGCCACCTTTTGCGGTTGATCAAAGAACTGGTATGCTGCCAGATTGGCAAAATTCAAGAGATTGACCTTGCCTGCCACAACAATGTTTTCGTTGAACATTTCCTTAAAGATGTGTTCAAAGAGATCAATCACATTATCCGTTGTTGTAAAGTAACGCTGGATAATCTGCGGAATCTCCGTCCGAATCTTGTAGTGAATATCTAGAACGGTGTGACCGAGGAAACGTTCCTGAATGATTGCCTTCAGTTTCAGCAAATCTTCCTGCAAGAAGTTCCTTGGAATCAGAAACTGACTGGTAACCGTTCGAGACTCGTCTAAGGTAAATACTGCCAAGGCTGTATGTTGCCCTAAAACCACGATATCAAAGGCTGTCAATCGTTGTCTGCTCGGCTCAACATCCAGTGCTACTACCGTACAGCCACTCAAGTCTGTTAGTAGATTAGCAGCTTCTTGCAGAATATCCTCCAATTTGAAGAATTCCTGATCAAAGGCTTTGACAATCTCATAAACCTCATTTTCAGCCAGTCGGTCAAAATCCAGTGAGTGTTTCACGTAGTACTGAAAACCAGCAACACTTGGCATGCGACCACTTGAAGTATGAGCCTTCTCAAGCAAACCTTGCTTTTCTAAAGCCGCCATGTCATTACGAATGGTAGCACTGCTAGAGTTAATAGACTCTTGCAAGGCTTTGGATCCGACAGGTTCGTGCGTTTTGGTAAAGATGTCAATAATCAGATTTAAAATATCCTGCTGACGCTCTGTAACCATCTCATCACTCCTCTCTGTCTGATCAATTAGCACTCGATACATCCAAGTGCTAACTCATGATTCTATTATACACCCTTAGAAGAGAATGTCAAGACAAAAACTCAAAAAATTAGCACTCTTTTATCAAGAGTGCTAAAAATCAGTCTAAAGACCTAGAGCTTTACCTTCCATCTACTCGGTATTTCTTTTTAAGTCTGAAAAAACCATGGATTAGATAAGAAAACATTAAAGCATATAAAAGAAAAATAATAAAGAAAGATATAGAAAGCTCTTCTTTAAATTGACTCATACAAACAACAATTCCACCTAAAAAAGTAGCTGCACATGAACGAAGTCTAGATTGCATAACTTCCCACCTGATATTATCGCTCATATAAATTTGATCCTCTGGAAGCATATCAGAAGCTGGTTTACGAAGAACTGAACAAAAACCTCATTCTATCAATTCCCAACCTCTATTTCTAAAATCTTGCTGTTCATGCTTATACTTTTTAAGAAATCTAGAATCATAGATACGGTAGATGACATCGTCCGGTTGACATTGGTCAAAATAGAAAAAACCAAAACGACTAGTTCTATACTTCCAGCCTTTCAAGTGCATCTCATGCAAATACTCTTCTTCCTTGTCCAAATCAACAATGGTAAAAATCCGAAATTGCTTTTTATTGATCATGACTTCTCCTCCAATTTTGAGCATACCTATCCTATCATAAATCTGATAATTCCTTCTTTTTATGCCATAACTTCCAGCTAATATAGACAACTATTAACAAGAGGATTAAAGACAAGAAAACATCTAACCCAACCACAAGAAATTTCCATAGATCAAACGTATTACTTCTATCGAACAACATAAATAGTAATGGTATATGTATGGCTAGCAAAAGTAAAACAGGTACTAGTCGCAGTCTTAAAATGCGATTAACCATAGCTAACTTCCCAGCAGCGTCATTATAAATTTCAAACTCTACATCCGATTCAATTTCAGAATGTGCTTTTCTAAAATAGGAAAAACTATTAAAGTCTGTAATATGCTCCCAGCCACAGTCTTTAAATAGTTGTAAATAGGAGGATCTCTCTGATTTTTCCATTGGGTAAAAATCCAACTGATAAGACACTTGCTCAGGGTGACACTTTTCAAAGGTATACTTAACTGCAAACAATAAAATAGAATAGCTTACTTTTCTAAGTTTCCAGCCTTTAACATGCATTTCTCTAAAGTATAGAGCCTCCCTCTCATAATCCGCAATTGTAAAAATTCGATAAACAATTTTCTTTTCCATCATACTTCCTCCCGACTGTTTCTATAGAGCCGTTCAATACGTTTCAATTCAATATCTAAGACCTTGCGTCCCAAGTCTGTAATCTGATAGATTTTCCGTTTCTCCTCTTCTCGGACAAAGGCAATCAAGCCATCCTTTTCCATTTTTGACAAGGTACCATACATAGTCCCAGGACTAATCGAAACTTGCGAATCTGTCATTTCCCTGACCTTTTGTGTAATACTATAACCATGACGTTCTTTTTGCAGACAGAACAAGATATAAAAACCCGTTTCCGTCATCGGAAGATAAACTCGACGAATCTTATCCGTCAATTCCATGTATAGCCACCTCCTATTCAGTTCGATATATCGCACCTCGTTATATAAAATATGTCACACCTCGATATAAAAAGCAAGAAAAAATGGGGAATCTAGAGCTCTTATGTGAAGAATTTGGGAATAAACTTTTACTACTTCCTCCCTACTCACCTGAGTACAATCCTATTGAGAAAACATGGGCCCATATCAAAAAGCAACGCTAAACACGTTGCTTTCTGATTTAAACACAGTTATTTGTATATCAACTCATTTTACTGATTTTATACAAATTACTTGTTATTGACTGTACAATCTACAAGCCGTCACTCTTCTTCCTTCCGTTTTCGTGAAATGAGAAGTCCACCAGTCATAGCTGCTAAGAGAGCTACAACAAGTGATGTATTTGATTTCTCTGTTCCTGTATTTGGAAGTTGTCGATCTTTATTTATTGTAGTTTCAGATGTTGGCGTTCCCTCTGACATTTCATTAGCACTACCGTCGTAATCTGGATGAGCTGGTATTTCTTCTGGAATACTATTTACACTACCTTCATAGTCTGGTTGAGCTGGGGTAACTTCTGGAATGCCGTTAACACTGCCTGTGTAGGCTGGAATTTCTACAGTTGGTGGTGTAATCAAGTTGCCTTCGCCATCCGTACTACTTGTGCCGACTGGATCTGTATAGGCTGGGACTTCTGCAGTTGGTGGGGTAATTAGGTTGCCTTCTCCATCCGTACTGCTTGTTCCTACTGGATCGGTGTAGGCTGGAATCTCTGCTGTTGGTGGTGTGATTACGTTGCCTTCGCCATCTGTACTACTTGTGCCCACTGGATCGGTGTAGGCTGGGAATTCTGCTGTTGGTGGTGTGATTACATTGCCTTCGCCATCTGTACTACTTGTTCCTACTGGATCGGTGTAGGCTGGTTGACTTGGAGATACTTCTGGAATACCGTTTACACCAGAGTCTTGGTTGACCAAGTCGCTTCCTGGAATTTGGTGGCTGATGCCGGTTGTTGGATCTTTCAACGTTGCGGTGCCGTCTTCCCCTACAGTGACTTCCTTACCTGGGTTCTTCGCTTTGACTTTGTCTTCCACTTGTTTTTTCTCTTCTGGAGTTAAGTGCGCTTTGTCTTTAACTGGAACTTTCTCGTCTGGTTTCACTGGGGTGAATCCTTGGTTGACCAAGTCACTTCCTGGAATTTGGTGACTGATGCCGGTTGTTGGATCTTTCAACGTTGCGGTGCCGTCTTCCCCTACAGTGACTTCCTTACCTGGGTTCTTCGCTTTGACTTTGTCTTCCACTTGTTTTTTCTCTTCT
>NZ_VMMF01000011.1:0-22241 GCF_013277075.1 Streptococcus sp. 959 | reverse complement strand
CAAATATTATAGAGCCTTAAATAGTTTGTGCTTCAGAGATTAAATTCTCGGCTGATTTTTTGATATTTATAAAGATAAAACTCACCTCTGCTGAGACCTCTTACTGATCTTATATATGGATTCTATGTATGTCAAAACAAGTTCAGTTATTGAACAGATTGCACCAAATGATATAGAAGAATAATTTGAGTTTTTTATGTAATTTTTATATAGGATTCATTACGACAGATACCTTAGATTTTTTTATTGAAGAAATTTTCTGAAAATTACAAAATATACTTGCTATTTTAGAAAAATAGTGTAGAATAAAAGAAATAGGTTTTTAGAATAAGGAGTGGAATATGACAGTAACGATTGATTGGGAAAATCTCGGTTTTTCCTATATGAAATTACCTTATCGCTACATTGCTCATTTTAAAAATGGACAATGGAATCAAGGAGAGCTTACAGAGGATGCAACCTTGCATATTTCAGAGTCTTCTCCAAGTCTTCACTATGGCCAACAAGCATTTGAAGGTTTGAAAGCTTATCGTACTAAGGATGATAGTGTTCAACTTTTCCGTCCTGACGAAAACGCCAAACGCCTGCAACGTACTTGTGATCGTCTCTTGATGCCACAAGTTCCGACAGATATGTTTGTAGAAGCTTGTAAAGCAGTTGTTCGTGCCAATGAAGAATACGTACCACCATATGGAACAGGTGGAACCCTTTATCTTCGTCCACTTTTGATTGGTGTTGGAGATATTATCGGGGTAAAACCAGCGGAGGAATACATTTTCACTATCTTTGCTATGCCAGTTGGTAATTACTTTAAGGGTGGTTTGGTTCCAACTAACTTCTTGATTCAGGATGAATACGACCGTGCTGCTCCAAATGGTACAGGCGCGGCTAAGGTTGGTGGGAACTATGCTGCCAGTCTCTTGCCAGGGAAATTGGCTAAATCACGCCATTTCTCAGATGTTATCTACCTAGACCCTTCAACTCATACAAAGATTGAAGAAGTCGGTTCAGCTAACTTCTTTGGAATTACAGCTGACAATGAATTTGTAACACCATTGAGTCCATCTATCTTGCCATCTATTACCAAATATTCTTTGCTTTATTTGGCAGAACATCGCTTGGGCTTAACTCCTATTGAGGGGGATGTTCCAATTGATAACCTGGATCGTTTTGTAGAGGCAGGTGCTTGTGGTACAGCAGCGGTTATTTCTCCAATTGGAGGTATTCAACACGGCGATGATTTCCATGTATTCTATAGCGAAACAGAAGTAGGTCCTGTGACTCGTAAACTTTATGAT
The DNA here is from genome assembly GCF_013277075.1 of Streptococcus sp. 959. Taxonomy (GTDB): domain Bacteria; phylum Bacillota; class Bacilli; order Lactobacillales; family Streptococcaceae; genus Streptococcus; species Streptococcus pseudopneumoniae_C. The sequence continues at coordinate 20,943 of NZ_VMMF01000011.1, read as the reverse complement.
GAATTGACAGGAATTCAGTTTGGTGATATTGAAGCGCCAGAAGGATGGATTGTAAAAGTAGATTAAAATAAACAAAAGGAGATTTTTGATGAAATCGAAAAAGTGGCTCTTAACAGCAGGAGTGGTCCTGAGCACAACAGCTCTTTTAGTAGCTTGTGGAAAAGCTGATAAAGAAGCAGATGCACCGACAACATTTTCATATGTCTATGCAGTAGATCCAGCATCTTTGGACTATAGTATAGCGACTCGTACATCTACAACAGATGTCATCGGGAACGTGGTTGATGGTTTGATGGAAAACGACCAATACGGGAATGTTATTCCTTCCTTGGCTGAGGATTGGTCTGTGTCGAAAGATGGTTTGACCTATACCTATAAACTTCGTAAAGGGGTTAAATGGTATACTTCAGAAGGTGAAGAATATGCAGAAGTAACAGCCCATGACTTTGTAGCAGGATTGAAACACGTAGCTGACGGTAAGTCAGACGGTGTCTCTCTCATCCAAAATTCAATCAAGGGTTTGGATGCCTACATGACTGGTGAGACGAACGATTTCTCTACAGTTGGTGTCAAGGCTTTGGATGATTACACAGTCGAGTATACCCTAAACAAACCAGAAAGTTTCTGGAACTCTAAAGTTACAACAGCGACGATGTTGCCTGTAAATGAAGAGTTTTTGAAGGCATCAGGTAAAGATTATGGAGCAGTTACTCCAGCAGGGATTCTCTACAATGGTCCTTATATCTTGAAGACTTTGACTTCTAAATCGTTGATCGAATACGAGAAAAATCCAAATTACTGGGATAAAGAAAAGGTAAAAATCGAGAAGATTAAATTGACATACTACGATGGTTCAGATCAGGAATCGTTGATCCGTAGTTTCTCTTCTGGTGCTTATACAACAGCCCGTCTCTTCCCAAGTAGTTCAAACTTTGCTTCAACTTTGGAACAATACGGAGATAAAATTACTTATAGCCCACAGGACTCAAGTAGTTATTACTTCACCTTTAATGTAAATCGTCAGTCATACAATAAAACTGCAAAAACAAGTGAAGAGCAAAAAACTTCTACAAAAGAAGCTATGCTTAATAAGGAATTCCGTCAGGCTATCAACTTTGCCTTCAACCGCCATTCTTATGCTGCCCAGCTAAATGGTGAAGACGGTGCGGATAAGATTATTCGTAACAGTCTCGTTCCTGACAACTTTGTACAAGCAGGTGGTAAGAACTTTGGCCAAATCGCCCAAGCAGAGTTGGTGAACTATGGTGACCAATGGAAAGGCGTTGAGCTAGTTGATGGTAAGGATTCTATCTACAACCCTGACAAGGCTAAAGCTGCCTTTGAAAAAGCTAAGAAAGACCTAGAATCTAAAGGGGTAACCTTCCCAATTCATTTGGATGTCCCAGTTGAACAGACAGATACCATCGCCGTTCAACAAAGCAACTCTTTCAAACAGTCTATCGAATCAACTCTTGGTGCTGAAAATGTTGTCATAGATGTTCTTCAAATGACAGATAATGAAAAGGAGACAATCACTTCTCAAGCGCGTGTTCCTTCTCAAAAAGACTATGATTTGAACAGTACAGGATGGGCTCCAAGCTACCAAGACCCAGCATCTTATTTAACTATCATGGATCCTAAATCAGGTTCTGCTATGAAACACCTTGGTATTACTAAAGGAAAAGATAAGGATGTTGTAGCTAAGATTGGTTTGGATCAGTATAAGAAATTATTAGATGATGCGGATTCAGAAACTACTAATCTTGAAGAACGCTATGAAAAATATGCCAAGGCTCAAGCTTGGTTGACAGATAGTTCATTATTGATGCCAACAGCCTCATCTGGTGGTTCTCCAGTTGTAAGTAATGTTGTGCCATTCTCAAAACCATACTCACAAGTTGGTATTAAGGGTGACCCATATATCTTTAAAGGTATGAAATTGCAAAAAGATATCGTTACAACCAAAGAATATGAAGAAGCACTGAAAAAATGGCAAAAAGAAAAATTGGAATCAAACGGTAAATACCAAAAAGAACTAGAAAAACACATTAAATAAAGCAGAAAACTCTATATCAGACTTGGAATGATATAGAGTTTTTTCTTGCTAGTTTTAGGATTTTCTTGTAAAATAGAAAAAGTGAAGAGAGGTATGAAATGAGTAAGAAAGATAAAAAAATCGAAATTCAAGTAGCAGATGCAAAAGTTAATGTTGGTAAAGATAGTTTTGAAGGCTATACCTTGACTATCGGTAAAAAAGTTATCGGAGAAATTGCCGAATTAGACGGACAATTTGCCATCATAAAGAATGGGAATGTCGATAGTTTTTATAAAAAATTGGAAAAAGCTGTGGAAATTTTGATTGAAAATTATAATTTAGCAAAATAAGTCTTGTTTTTTTGAAATTTTCATGATATAATAGTCCATGTTGATTGTAGGAGAGATAGCGAAGAGGCTAAACGCGGCGGACTGTAAATCCGCTCCTTCGGGTTCGGGGGTTCGAATCCCTCTCTCTCCATTTCATCAATGGGGTATAGCCAAGCGGTAAGGCAAGGGACTTTGACTCCCTCATGCGTTGGTTCGAATCCAGCTACCCCAGTTCTTAGGTAATGATCAAGATAAAAAGCAAAATATCTTAGGGTATTTTATTTTTATAATTGAAAGACGTGAACGATATGAACATGTCCTTGCGGGTGCTTAGGAAAAAAATTATAAGTATGTCAAGTTTAAGAAAAACTTGATTGTTGGAGGATTTTTTAGATGAACGAATTTGAAGATTTGCTAAATAGCGTTAGCCAAGTTGAGACTGGTGATGTTGTTAGTGCTGAAGTATTGACAGTTGATGCGACTCAAGCTAACGTTGCAATCTCTGGAACTGGTGTTGAAGGTGTCTTGACTCTTCGCGAATTGACAAACGATCGCGATGCAGATATCAATGACTTTGTTAAAGTAGGAGAAGTATTGGATGTTCTTGTACTTCGTCAAGTAGTTGGTAAAGATACTGATACAGTTACATACCTTGTATCTAAAAAACGCCTTGAAGCTCGCAAAGCATGGAACAAACTTGTTGGTCGCGAAGAAGAAGTTGTTACTGTTAAAGGAACTCGTGCCGTTAAAGGTGGACTTTCAGTAGAATTTGAAGGTGTTCGTGGATTTATCCCAGCTTCAATGTTGGATACTCGTTTCGTACGTAACACTGAGCGTTTTGTAGGTCAAGAATTTGATGCTAAAATCAAAGAAGTTGACGCTAAAGAAAACCGCTTCATCCTTTCACGTCGTGAAGTTGTTGAAGCAGCTACAGCAGCAGCTCGCGCTGAAGTATTCGGTAAATTGGCTGTTGGTGATGTAGTAACTGGTAAAGTTGCCCGTATCACAAGCTTCGGTGCTTTCATCGACCTTGGTGGTGTTGACGGATTGGTTCACTTGACTGAATTGTCACATGAACGTAACGTATCACCAAAATCAGTTGTAACTGTTGGTGAAGAAATTGAAGTGAAAATCCTTGATCTTAACGAAGAAGAAGGACGTGTATCACTTTCACTTAAGGCAACAACACCTGGACCATGGGATGGCGTTGAGCAAAAATTGACTAAAGGTGATGTAGTAGAAGGAACAGTTAAACGTTTGACTGACTTCGGTGCATTTGTTGAAGTATTGCCAGGTATCGATGGACTTGTTCACGTATCACAAATTTCACACAAACGTATTGAAAATCCAAAAGAAGCTCTTAAAGTTGGTCAAGAAGTTCAAGTTAAAGTTCTTGAGGTTAACGCAGATGCAGAACGCGTATCACTTTCTATCAAAGCTCTTGAAGAGCGTCCAGCTCAAGAAGAAGGACAAAAAGAAGAAAAACGTGCTGCTCGTCCACGTCGTCCAAAACGTCAAGAAAAACGTGATTTCGAACTTCCAGAAACACAAACAGGATTCTCAATGGCTGACTTGTTCGGTGATATCGAACTTTAATCAAATTGAAAATTCATAAAATCCTTTGTTTTCTAAACAAGGGATTTTTCTTTTGTCTGTAAGCCTTTTTTGATATAATAGTTCTATGTTAGAATCAGAAAAACAATCACGTTATCAAATGTTAAATGAAGAGCTCTCTTTTTTGTTGGAAGGTGAAACCAATGTTTTGGCTAATCTTTCCAACGCCAGTGCTCTTCTAAAATCACGTTTTCCTAATACCGTATTTGCAGGCTTTTATCTGTTCGATGGAAAGGAATTGGTTTTAGGTCCCTTCCAAGGAGGTGTTTCCTGCATCCGTATCTCACTAGGCAAAGGTGTTTGTGGTGAGGCAGCTCACTTTCAGGAAACTGTTCTGGTTGGTGATGTAACAACTTATCCCAACTATATTTCTTGTGATAGTCGGGCTAAAAGTGAAATTGTTGTGCCTATGGTAAAGAATGGTCAATTACTTGGAGTTCTGGATCTGGATTCTTCAGAGATTGATGATTATGATGCTATGAATCGAGATTATTTGGAACAATTTGTCGCTATTTTGCTTGAAAAGACAGAATGGGACTTTACAATGTTTGGGGAGAAAGCCTAATGTATCAAGCACTTTATCGAAAATATAGAAGTCAAAACTTCTCTCAGTTGGTTGGTCAAGAAGTTGTGGCTAAAACTCTTAAACAAGCAGTGGAGCAAGAGAAAATAAGTCATGCTTATCTTTTTTCTGGTCCTCGTGGAACGGGAAAAACCAGTGTGGCTAAGATCTTTGCCAAGGCTATGAACTGTCCTAATCAAGTGGGTGGTGAACCGTGTAATAACTGCTATATTTGTCAAGCAGTGACGGACGGTAGTTTAGAAGATGTCATTGAAATGGATGCGGCCTCTAATAATGGGGTGGATGAAATCCGTGAAATTCGTGATAAATCTACCTATGCTCCTAGTCTTGCCCGTTATAAGGTTTATATCATAGATGAGGTTCACATGCTGTCTACAGGGGCTTTTAATGCTCTTCTAAAGACGCTGGAAGAACCCACACAGAATGTGGTCTTTATTTTAGCTACTACTGAATTGCACAAGATTCCTGCCACTATTCTATCGCGTGTCCAACGTTTTGAGTTTAAATCAATTAAGACACAGGATATTAAGGAACATATTCACTTTATCTTAGAAAAGGAAAATATCAGTTCTGAACCAGAGGCTGTGGAAATTATTGCCAGACGAGCTGAAGGTGGGATGCGGGACGCCTTGTCTATTTTGGATCAAGCCCTGAGTTTGACACAGGGAAATGAGCTGACGACTGCCATCTCTGAAGAAATTACTGGCACAATTAGTCTATCAGCCTTGGATGATTATGTGGCTGCCTTGTCTCAACAGGATGTTCCCAAGGCTTTGTCTTGCTTAAATCTTCTTTTTGACAATGGTAAGAGCATGACTCGTTTTGTGACCGATCTTTTGCACTATTTAAGAGACTTGTTAATTGTCCAAACAGGTGGAGAAAACACTCATCATAGTCCAGTCTTTGTAGAAAACTTGGTACTTCCTCAGGAAAGTCTGTTTGAAATGATTCGCTTAGCGACAGTCAGTTTAGCAGATATTAAGTCTAGTTTACAACCTAAAATCTATGCTGAAATGATGACCATTCGTTTAGCGGAGATTAAGCCGGAGCCAGCTCTTTCAGGGGCGGTTGAAAGTGAAATTTCTGCGCTGAGACAGGAAGTTGCCCGTCTCAAACAAGAACTCGCAAATGTAGGAACTATACCTAAGCCAACTAGTCCAGCACCTAGTCGACCAGCAGCAGGTAAGACAGTCTATCGTGTGGATCGCAATAAAGTGCAATATATCTTACAAGAGGCCGTCGAAAATCCTGATTTAGCACGTCAAAATCTGATTCGCTTGCAGAATGCCTGGGGAGAGGTGATTGAAAGTCTTGGAGGCCCTGATAAGGCTCTACTAGTTGGTTCTCAACCGGTTGCGGCCAATGAACATCATGCCATTCTTGCTTTTGAGTCTAACTTTAATGCTGGTCAAACCATGAAACGGGACAATCTCAACACTATGTTTGGCAACATCCTCAGTCAGGCAGCAGGTTTTTCACCTGAGATTTTAGCTATTTCCATGGAGGAATGGAAAGAAGTGCGTGCAGCCTTTTCAGCAAAAGCTAAATCTTCTCAAGCTGAAAAAGAAGCAGAAGAAAGTCTGATTCCGGAAGGATTTGAATTTTTGGCTGATAAAGTGAAGGTAGAGGAAGACTAAAGAAAGATTTCATGATACAATAAGTTTATGAATAGACAACAATTTATTATCATCGCGCTGTTTACAGCTGCTGAGACCTATTTTTTCAATGAAGCCTGGATGACTGGTCGCTATATTATGGCAGCTTTTTGGGCCATTTTGCTCTTTAGAAATTTTCGAGTCAGTTACTTGATGGGGAAAATAGTAGATGTCATTGACCAGCACTTGAAAGGAAAAGACTAGTCCTCAGCTTCTAGACAAAATCAAAGCCTTTTAGGCTTTTTTTTGTTATACTATAAAAGTATATTTATTGACCTTTTACCGTATTTTCTAGGAAAATCAAGTATGTTTCTAGTAAGTACTGTAAAGGCCTTGAAAAAGAAAGGAACTATCATGTCAGTATTAGAGATCAAAGATCTTCACGTTGAGATTGAAGGAAAAGAAATTTTAAAAGGGGTTAACCTGACCCTGAAAACAGGCGAAATCGCCGCTATCATGGGACCAAATGGTACTGGTAAATCAACTCTTTCAGCCGCTATCATGGGAAATCCAAACTATGAAGTAACCAAAGGTGAAGTTTTGTTTGATGGCGTAAACATCCTTGAGTTGGAAGTGGACGAGCGTGCGCGTATGGGACTTTTCCTTGCTATGCAATACCCATCAGAAATTCCTGGAATTACCAATGCTGAATTTCTTCGTGCAGCCATGAATGCTGGTAAGGAAGATGATGAAAAGATTTCAGTTCGTGAGTTCATCACTAAGCTAGACGAAAAAATGGAATTGCTTAACATGAAAGAAGAAATGGCAGAGCGTTACCTCAACGAAGGCTTCTCTGGTGGTGAGAAAAAACGTAATGAAATTCTTCAACTCTTGATGTTAGAACCAACATTTGCCCTTTTGGACGAGATTGACTCTGGTCTGGATATTGACGCTCTTAAAGTTGTGTCTAAAGGTGTGAATGCCATGCGTGGTGAAGGTTTTGGTGCTATGATTATCACTCACTACCAACGTCTTTTGAACTACATCACACCTGATGTGGTACACGTCATGATGGAAGGTCGTGTTGTCCTTTCTGGTGGTCCAGAATTGGCTGCGCGTTTGGAACGTGAAGGATACGCAAAACTAGCTGAAGAACTTGGCTACGACTACAAGGAAGAATTGTAATTCCCTGGTATCTTTTAGGAGAAGTAAATGACTAAAGAAAATATTAAACTTTTTTCAGAAATGCACGCTGAACCAAGTTGGTTGGCTGACCTCCGTCAAAAAGCTTTTGATAAGATTGAGAGTTTAGAATTACCAGTTATTGAGCGTGTCAAATTCCACCGTTGGAATCTGGGTGATGGAACGATTACAGAAAGTGAACCATCAGCAAATGTTCCAGATTTCACAGCTGTAGATAACCACTTGAAGTTGGTCCAAGTAGGAACTCAAACTGTTTTTGAGCAAACTCCAGTTGAGTTAGCTGAACAGGGTGTTGTCTTTACAGACTTCCACTCAGCTTTAGAAGAAATTCCAGAGCTTATTGAGGAATTCTTCATGTCATCTGTTAAGTATGACGATGACAAGTTAGCAGCTTACCATACAGCTTATTTCAATAGTGGTGCTGTTCTCTACATTCCAGATAACGTAGAAATCACAGAACCAATCGAAGGGATTTTCTACCAAGACAGCGATAGCGACGTGCCATTTAACAAGCATATTCTTATCATTGCTGGTAAAAACAGTAAGATAAGTTATCTTGAACGTCTGGAGTCACGTGGTGAAGGCAGTGCAAAAGCGACTGCCAATATCACAGTTGAAGTGATTGCTCGTTCTGGTGCGCAAGTGAAATTTGCGGCTATCGACCGTCTAGGTGAAAACGTCACTGCTTACATTAGCCGTCGTGGTAAATTAGGCAACGATGCAAGTATTGACTGGGCAATTGGTGTCATGAACGAAGGAAACGTCGTTGCAGACTTTGATAGCGACTTGATTGGAAATGGTAGCCATGCTGACCTGAAAGTGGTAGCTCTTTCAAGTGGTCGTCAGGTACAAGGGATTGATACCCGCGTAACTAACTATGGTTGCAACTCAATCGGAAATATCCTCCAACATGGGGTTATTCTTGAGAAAGCAACTTTAACTTTCAACGGTATTGGCCACATCATCAAGGGTGCTAAGGGAGCAGATGCGCAACAAGAAAGTCGTGTTCTCATGCTTTCAGACCAGGCTCGTTCAGATGCCAATCCAATTCTTTTGATTGATGAAAATGACGTAACTGCAGGACACGCGGCTTCTATCGGTCAGGTAGATCCAGAAGATATGTACTACCTCATGAGCCGTGGCTTGGACAAGGCAACTGCAGAACGTTTGGTTGTCCGCGGTTTCCTTGGATCTGTTATCGTTGAGATTCCAGTCAAGGAAGTTCGTGATGAAATGATTGCAACTATCGAAGAAAAATTGTCAAAACGCTAAGGGGAAGCCTATGTTAGATGTAGAAGCGATTCGCAAGGATTTTCCAATTTTAGACCAGATTGTTAATGATGAACCTCTGGTCTATCTGGACAATGCTGCGACGACACAAAAACCACTAGCAGTTCTGGAAACAATCAACCGTTACTATGAGCAGGACAATGCCAATGTTCACCGTGGTGTTCATACCTTGGCGGAGCGTGCGACAGCATCCTATGAAGCCGCTCGTGAAACCATTCGTAAGTTTATCAATGCAGGCTCTACAAAGGAAGTTCTTTTTACCAGAGGAACGACAACCAGTCTTAACTGGGTGGCACGCTTTGCTGAGGAAATTCTGACTGATGGAGACCAGGTCTTGATTTCTATCATGGAACACCATTCTAATATTATTCCTTGGCAGGAAGCCTGCCGTAAGACTGGAGCAGAGCTTGTCTATGTTTATCTCAAGGACGGTGCTTTGGATATGGAGGACTTGCGAGCTAAATTGACGGACAAGGTCAAGTTCGTTTCGCTAGCTCATGCCTCTAATGTTCTTGGAGTGATCAATCCGATCAAAGAAATCACTCAAATGGCCCACCAAGTTGGAGCTATCATGGTGGTAGATGGTGCTCAGTCTACACCCCATATGAAGATTGATGTTCAGGACTTGGATGTGGACTTCTTTGCCTTCTCAGGTCACAAGATGGCTGGTCCGACTGGTATCGGTGTCCTTTACGGCAAAGAGAAGTATCTGCAACAAATGTCACCTCTTGAATTTGGCGGTGAGATGATTGATTTCGTCTATGAGCAATCTGCTAGTTGGAAGGAATTGCCTTGGAAATTTGAGGCTGGAACGCCAAATATGGCAGGTGCTATTGGACTTGCTGCAGCAGTGGATTATCTAGAAAAGATTGGTATGGATGCCATTGAAGCACATGAGCAGGAATTGATTTCATACGTATATCCAAAACTGCAGGCGATTGAAGGATTGACCATTTATGGTTCGCAGAACTTGGCTCAACGTTCAGGTGTCATTGCCTTTAATTTAGGCGGCCTTCATCCGCATGACCTTGCAACAGCACTTGATTATGAAGGAGTAGCAGTTCGTGCGGGTCACCATTGTGCACAACCCTTGCTCCAATATTTGGAAGTTCCAGCAACAGCTCGTGCAAGTTTTTATATCTACAATACCAAGGCAGATTGCGACAAGTTGGTCGATGCCTTACAAAAGACAAAGGAGTTTTTCAATGGCACTTTCTAAACTAGATAGCCTTTATATGGCAGTGGTAGCGGACCATTCGAAAAATCCACATCATCAAGGGAAGTTGGATGATGCTGAACAAATCAGTCTCAACAATCCAACCTGTGGCGATGTCATCAACCTATCTGTCAAGTTTGATGCAGAGGAACGTTTGGAAGATATCGCTTTTCTAAACTCAGGTTGTACCATCTCGACTGCCTCTGCTAGTATGATGACAGATGCCGTTTTAGGAAAAACCAAGCAAGAAATCTTAGAACTAGCAACTATTTTTTCTGAAATGGTTCAAGGTAAAAAGGATGACCGCCAAGATCAACTTGGCGATGCAGCCTTCTTGTCAGGTGTTGCTAAATTCCCGCAACGGATTAAGTGTGCAACCCTAGCTTGGAACGCCCTTAAGAAAACAATTGAAGATCAAGAAAAACAGTAAGACAAGTTTCTTTTGTCTTATGAATCAGTAGAAATGAAGAATGAAAGAAAGGATATTATGGCTGAAGAAAGAGTAGAACCAAAACCAATTGACCTTGGTGAATATAAATTTGGTTTCCATGACGATGTAGAGCCTGTCCTATCGACAGGAAAAGGATTGAACGAAGATGTCATTCGCGAATTATCAGCTGCTAAGGGAGAACCTGAGTGGATGCTAGAATTCCGTTTGAAGTCTTATGAAACCTTCAAAAAAATGCCTATGCAAACTTGGGGAGCGGACTTGTCAGAGATTGACTTTGATGACTTAATTTACTATCAAAAACCATCTGACAAACCAGCTCGTTCTTGGGATGACGTTCCTGAAAAAATCAAAGAAACCTTTGAACGTATCGGTATTCCAGAAGCTGAACGTGCCTATCTAGCAGGGGCCTCTGCCCAGTACGAGTCAGAAGTGGTTTACCACAACATGAAGGAAGAGTTCCAGAAATTGGGGATTATCTTTACAGATACAGATTCTGCCCTCAAGGAATATCCGGACTTGTTTAAACAATACTTTGCCAAGTTGGTACCGCCAACAGATAACAAGTTGGCTGCACTCAACTCAGCAGTATGGTCTGGTGGAACCTTTATTTACGTACCAAAAGGGGTCAAGGTAGATATCCCACTTCAAACTTACTTCCGTATCAACAACGAAAATACAGGTCAGTTCGAACGTACCTTGATTATCGTTGATGAGGGAGCAAGCGTACACTACGTAGAAGGATGTACAGCGCCAACATATTCAAGTAACAGCTTGCACGCGGCCATTGTAGAAATCTTTGCTTTGGATGGAGCTTATATGCGTTATACAACCATCCAAAATTGGTCTGACAACGTTTATAACTTGGTAACAAAACGTGCCAAAGCCTTGAAAGATGCAACGGTTGAGTGGATTGATGGAAACTTGGGTGCCAAAACGACTATGAAATACCCATCTGTTTACCTAGATGGAGAAGGTGCGCGTGGAACCATGCTTTCGATCGCCTTTGCCAATGCAGGGCAACACCAAGATACGGGTGCTAAGATGATCCACAACGCTCCACATACTAGCTCATCTATAGTGTCTAAATCCATCGCTAAAGGCGGCGGAAAGGTTGACTACCGTGGACAAGTAACCTTTAACAAAAACTCTAAGAAATCTGTCTCACACATCGAGTGTGACACCATTATTATGGATGACTTGTCAGCGTCAGATACTATTCCATTTAACGAAATCCACAACTCGCAAGTGGCTTTGGAACACGAAGCCAAGGTATCTAAGATTTCAGAAGAACAACTATACTACCTCATGAGTCGTGGTTTGTCAGAATCTGAAGCTACTGAGATGATCGTTATGGGATTTGTAGAGCCCTTCACGAAAGAACTTCCAATGGAATACGCCGTTGAGCTGAACCGCTTGATTAGCTATGAAATGGAAGGGTCAGTCGGATAAAATTTGATTTTAGGTTTACTCAAAATCAAGGACTTTGAAGATGAACTTGTAACAAAAAGAGACTGAAAAAAGATATTTTAAGAACAGAAAACGCATGATATCAGGTGCAGTTCAAAAAACTTGATATTATGCGTTTTATTGTAGGAAGGTTTGTTGCGTTTTCTCATGAAATAGAGTTTTTCTAACCGATTTTGACTTTTAGTATACAATATATTGAAATAATATATAAACAAATCTATTAGGAAGATAGATGAATTTCTAAAAATCTTTTAGTAGTCATAGTGCACTATTCTAGTTTCAATAAACTATATTTTTGTGAGGACGAAATAAGACAATATATAAAATAGTCAGTTCAAGGCAGGATATAATGTTCAAGTTCCTACTAATGGCAAGTATGTCCTTTATTTTGATATCTTTCAAAATCTAACAGACATTCACACTTTGAAGTTCTTCTTCCAAACCATTCAAACTTTAGCATGCTTCACACTGATTTCAATATATCGTGCTCGATGCAGGTTATGGTAGCGAATAAAATTATGTTTTTATTTGTGAATGGGGAAGATACTTCTTATTCCCTATACTATGTATCAGGAGGAATTGACATAAAAGCATCAGATTAGCACAGATAACATAATGAACTGGGAACATCTTGAAAAAAAGATTAGTTTATAAGATTTGGAACCGTTTTCTGTCACAATCTTTCGGGAAAGTAGTTGCTAAAAGATGTAAAAATTGATAGAATAAGGATTGTCTAAAAAATTTTAAGGAGAATCTATCAAATGGATTTCACATGGGCAATTAAATATGCCACTGAATTTTTGGGAACTGCTATTTTGATCATTCTTGGAAATGGTGCAGTTGCCAACGTTGAACTTAAAGGTACGAAAGGTCACCAAAGTGGCTGGATCGTTATCGCTGTTGGTTATGGTATGGGGGTTATGATTCCAGCCTTGATGTTTGGTAACGTATCTGGTAACCACATCAACCCAGCCTTTACTCTTGGACTTGCAATCAGCGGTCTTTTCCCTTGGGCACAAGTTGCGCCTTATATCATTGCACAAGTTTTGGGTGCTATCTTTGGTCAAGCCTTGGTTGTGGCAACACACCGCCCATACTACTTGAAAACTGAAAATCCAAACAACATTTTGGGTACTTTCTCAACAATTTCAAGTTTGGATAATGGTACAAAAGAATCACGTTTTGCAGCAACTGTTAACGGTTTTGTAAACGAGTTTGTTGGATCATTTGTTCTTTTCTTTGCAGCCCTTGGAATGACTAAAAACTTCTTTGGTTCTGAAGTGCTTCAATACATGAAACAAATGGCTAGTCAAGCAGGTCAAAATGTTGACTTTTCTGATTTAGCCATCAAAGCCCAAGTAGCACCACATACTGCTTCAGGACTTTCAGTAGCTCACTTGGCACTTGGATTCCTTGTTATGGCCTTGGTAACATCACTTGGTGGACCTACAGGACCTGCCTTGAACCCAGCCCGTGACTTGGGACCACGTCTCCTTCATGCTTTCCTTCCAAAATCAGTTCTTGGTGAGCACAAAGGCGATTCAAAATGGTGGTATTCTTGGGTACCAGTAGTAGCACCTATCGCAGCAGCAATTGCAGCAGTAGCTGTTTTCAAATTCCTTTACCTATAAGAAATTGAGTTCTCTATCCATTGTAATGGATTGAAGCAAAGATAAGATCTAGAAAGGGCAAATTTTGTCCTTTCTTTTTTGATATTGCGAATTGTAAAAATCTGTTTTTTGAAGTTGTCAAAGTTTCGAAAATCAAAGGTATTGCATTGGATAAGATTATTATTCTCTCCTAATTTTATGTTGGAACAAGGTAATTGAAGGGCGGTGATTATGAGGCTGGGACAAAAAGATTTTGATTTTAGGAATTCTTTATTATAAATTTTTAAAATCTATAGATTAGACAAAAAAGCGAACAAGACAGAATTCTGAGTGTCAGATAACTCATTTTGTTCGCTTTTTATATTTAATGTTAGACTTTTATCCTAGACCCAGCCTGAAAGCGAGGAAGAACTAGCTCTAGATTCTTCTCAATGAGTACGCAAAACCTTACTTTAGAAGTAAAAATGTAAGAGATTATAGTGGTGCTTTAATTCTTTTTAGTAACTCAAGAGTGTCTCTATAATCTCTTTAGTAGTTAAGCGCATACAAAAAGTAGGCGATACAATAGTTTACTGCTGTGCTGTTAGTAGGGGTTGATGATCATGTACTCATGAAATCTTTGATTAAGTTGCTTCATGGTTTGGCATGACTTACAACTTGCCTTAAGTATTGAAGTAGAATAGTCTGGTGGACTGTTTTAGCCGGAATTTAGGAATATAATAACAAATGGTAAAAAGGATTAAGAATGATTTTAGCGTTTAGGACTTAGTATGAGAAAAAAAGTTTTCAATATCAAGCAGTTGTGATAAAATGTAATTGTTCCATAGGATTCTTTCTAATGATTGTTTGATTGCTTTTCATTATAGATTTTATGGGATTTTTTCTACATCAAAATAGGCTCCATAATATCTATAAGGGATTTACCCACTATAAATATTATAGAGCCTTTTTTATTAGAATGGCAATTTCCCGGCGAAAGCACCTAGTTTTTTCTTGGTAGTTTCATCGATTTGTTCAAGAGCAGAGTTGATAGCTTGAACAGTCATATCTGAAAGTGTTTCAAGGTCTTCTGGGTCAATGACAGCTGGATTGAAGTCAATGCTGACAACTTTCTTATCGCCAGTTAAGGTCGCTTGGACAAGATCTTGAGCAGATTTGCCAACAAATTGCATAGCAGCAAGTTCTGCTTGGCTTTGTTCCATTTGTTTTTGAAGTTTCTGTGCTTGACGCATCATATTTTGCATGTTCATCATGGTGATTTACTGTTTCCTTTTATCTTATTTTCTTTCCTATTTTATCAATTTTGAGGTTAAAAGTCTAATATTAGTTTAAATTTAAAACATTAAATTGTCTGAAAATTTATTGAAAAATGAGTGAAAACATGGTATAATGAAACGTAAAATTAATTCAGGGATCCTGAACCAATAGGAGTATACAATGAAAAAACTAGGTTTTGTCCTTTTATCTTCAGCCTTGCTATTGACTGCTTGTGCTAATAATCAATCTAAGCAAAGCAACACAAGTGATTCCTCTAAGGTGACAGCCTTGTCTGAAGATAAGCAAAAAATGCTTGATAAGGCCACAGCTGACTATAAGACTTTTGTGCAAGAGCAAATTGATAAACTGTTGACAGATACGGAAGGATTTGTCAAACTGTTGAAAGAAGGAAAGTTAGAAGAAGCCAAGAAGGTTTATCCACTGATTCGTATGTCTTATGAGCGTTCAGAGCCGATTGCCGAGAGTTTTGGTGAGTCAGATGTCAAGATTGACTTCCGTTTGGCAGACTACATGGATGAAAACAAGACAGAGGAAGGTTGGTCAGGTTTCCACCGTATCGAACGTATCCTTTGGGAAGACAATACAACTAAAGGAACTGAAAGTTACGGCGATCAGTTGGTCAATGATATCAAGGAATTGAAAGCCAAGATTGCAACTGTAGATGTGGACTACAAGGTTATGTTGACTGGAGCAGTTGACTTGCTAAACGAAGTGGCAACAAGCAAGATTACAGGTGAAGAGGAAATTTATTCTCATACAGACTTGTATGATTTCCGTGCCAATATCGAAGGAGCTGAAAAGATCTTCCAACTCTTTAAACCTTTACTTGAAAAATCAGACGCTAACTTAGTTAAAGAATTGGAAGCAGATTTCAAGTCTGTTAATGATTTGCTGAATAAACACATGACAGACAAGGAACACTACAAACTCTATACTGATTTGACAAAAGAAGATACCAAAGAATTGTCAGAAGCGGTGACAAAACTTGGTGAACCTCTATCACAAATGGGTAAATTTCTTAGTGGAGAATAAGAGTTATGACTGAAAAAGACGAAAAGTTTTTTGAAAAGAAAATGGACCGTCGAGAATTTCTAAAAAAAGCAGGGATTGGAGGGGCTGGTTTAGCGCTAGGGCTCTCTGGTGCTTCTGCTTTTTTCGCACCTAAGCTAGGAACTCAGGAAAAAATCTCGTACGGAAATGAAAAAATTGCTTTTTATGGCAAGCATCAAGCTGGGATTAGTACGCCAATGCAAAAAAATATCTATTTTGTTGTCTTGGACTTGCATACGACGGATAAGGATAAGATTATCCAGTTGTTCAAGGATTGGACGGATTATAGTGCCAAATTGGTAGAGGGAGAATTGGTTAAAAAAGATGGTCAAAACGGCCTTTTACCACCTAGTGATACAGGGGAAACAGTAGGACTCAATCCTCATCGTTTAACCCTTACTTTTGGTGTTTCAGCTAGTTTCTTGAAAAAGATGAATTTGGAGAACAAGCGTCCCCAACTGTTTAGGGATTTGCCACCTTTTCCTAAAGAGCAATTGCGTGAAAAATATACAGGTGGAGATATTGTGATTCAGGCTTGTGCCGATGATGAGCAGGTTGCCTTTCATGCTATTCGCAATCTTATCCGTAAGGGGAGAAATGCCGTGACCCTCCGTTGGAGTCAGTCTGGATTTGCAGCAATCGGGGATCGAATGGAGACTCCGCGTAACCTCTTTGGTTTTAAAGATGGAACAGCAAATCCAACCAAGGAGAAAGACTTTGACCGCGTTATCTGGGCTGATAGTAAGGACTGGATGGAAAATGGTTCTTATATGGCAGTTCGTCGGATTCAGATGTTTTTAGAGACCTGGGACCGCACTAGTCTTGAAGAACAGGAAAATACCTTCGGTCGTTACAAGGAAAGTGGTGCCCCCTTTGGTAAGAAAAATGAATTTGATGAAGTGGATTTGAGTCTCTTACCTGATGATTCGCATGTTCGTTTGGCTAAGGAAGTGGACAAGCCACTTTTGCGTCGTTCTTATTCTTACTCTGATGGGATTGATGAAAAGACTGGCCAGTTCGATACGGGTTTGCTCTTCATTTCTTTCCAGAAGGATCCAGATAACTTTGTTAAGGTTCAAACCAATCTAGGTGCTACAGATAAGATGAATGAATACATTACTCACATCGGTAGTGGACTCTTTGCTTGCTTTGGTGGTGTGGAGAAAGGAGGCTACATTGGTCAGAAATTATTGGAAGGCTAGAAGCTGGTTATTGGTTTTAGCCCTGTCATTTTTAATCTTTTCACCAGTGGTTGCCCAAGAGAGTCTGAGTTCTTACTTTGTGAAAATCACAGATGCGTCCAAAGCAGTGAAAAATGGTGATCAGTCTGAGGCCCAGAAACTCCTTACAGAGATGGCATCAGATTTCGAGAGAGTAAAAGACGGCAATTCTGAGGCTGGTAAAGTCGTCAAGGAAAAGTTATCCCAGTCAGGCGAGATTACTGAAGACAAACTCACCCAACTTTCTTCAGCCTTATTAGCCTTTGAAAAAGAACAAAATCCTGTTGACTTAGATGCGGAGAAAGAAAAATTGGTCAACCGTCTAAGTCCTCGTTTTGAAGCCTTGGAACAAGCCATTGCCTCCAAAGATTTGGAAAAGGTCCGAGAAGCTTTTAAGAAAATGAATTCCACTTGGACCATCAATGAAAGTGTGGTTCGTGACAATAGTACGGCCCATTATGGACGTGTTGAGACAGCTATTTCCTTCCTACGTAGTAGCATGGAAACTGAGCCTACGGATTTTAACTCAATCCAGACTTCCTTTGAGGACTTAAAAAAGGCTATTGATGATTTTGTAAGCGGAAAAGAAGTTGCAGAAGCATCTTCTGATTTAAGCCTTAAAGATGGTATTGCCCTCTTGAAGAAGGCTTTGGAACAATTCCAAGCTGGTGACCACGCATCAGGAGCAGCTAGTATGAAGGAATTCATCACTATCTGGCCAACGATTGAGGGTTCTGTCAGCACGACTAATCCTTCCCTCTATACACGAGTGGAAAGCGAAAGCCCTGTGATTATGGTCAAGGGAAGTGAGAAGGACTACCAAGAAAAATTAGAAAAACTGATTGCAGATTTATCACAGATTGATACTAGCGCACGTTACAATGCCTTTGATGCCATGCTCATTCTCTTGAGAGAAGGTGTAGAGGCTCTCTTAATTGTTATGGCCTTGGTTACAACCTTGAAAGCAGCCAAGATGCGTAAAGGACTCAAGTGGGTTTATGGTGGTGCTATAACTGGAATCATGGCCAGTCTGGTCATTGCTTTCATCCTGCAAATTGCCTTTCCAGCAGTAACATCAGGCTCCAATCGTGAAATTATCGAAGGAGCAGTGGGAATTTTTGCAGTAGCTATGATGATTTTGATTGGAATCTGGCTCCACAGCAAATCCTCAGTCAAAAAATGGAATGCTTTTATGGAGTCGCAAATGGAAACAGTGACCAAAACAGGTTCCTTCATTTCCATGTTTGCCCTTAGTTTCCTAGCTGTTTTCCGTGAGGGAGCAGAAACCATTCTCTTTTATGTCGGAATTTTACCAAGAATTTCCAACTTTGAATTTGTCTTGGGCATTTCACTTGCCTTGCTGGTTCTGGTAATTATTGCCCTTATGATGAACAAGGCCAGTCAGTTCTTCTTACCTCATAAGGTCTTCTTTATCCTAACTTGGATGATTTATGCTTTGGCATTCAAGATGCTGGGAGTTAGTATCCATGCTCTTCAGTTGACTAATATGGCACCAAATCACTTGTTAACAGGATTTCCAACTATAGATCTGCTTGGAATTTACCCAAGTTGGGAAGGATTGGCCAGCCAGTTACTCTTTGTCGTTATTGTCTTGATTGTCACTTTCAGACAGGGTGAAAAATAGATGGATAGAAAAGAATTGACAATCGTTGAACATCTGGTAGAATTTAGAAAGAGATTATTGGCAGTGGTCATTTGTTTCTTTTTGGTATTCTGTGTTTCACTGCTTTTTGCAGATCAAATTTACCAGTATGTGACCCAATCTTTTCAGCAAAAGTTGATTGTTTTAGGACCTAATGATATTTTATGGATTTACATACGTTTGGCTAGTATGATGGCTTTTACCATCACATTACCTTACACGGTGTATCATATTTGGTCTTTCATCAAACCAGGACTAAAGAAGGAAGAAGCTAGAGCAGTTTTTGCTTATATTCCAGCTAGTTTCCTTTGTTTTCTAGTTGGACTGGCTTTTGGTTTTTACTTTGTAACACCAGCCTTACTTCAGGTTTTATTAGGGTTGGGAGAAGGTCTATTTGAAACGCAGTTAACAGCTCAAAATTATCTGTCCTTTGTTTTTCAAACGACCTTCCCCTTGGCTCTGATTTTTGAATTGCCGGTTATCATTGCCTTTTTGACGTCGATTGGGCTCATTGGACCAGAATTATTGATTGCTTATCGCCGATATGCCTATTTTATCTTATTGGTACTTGCAGTCATTTTGACCCCAGCCGACTTTGTCAGTGATTTAGCAATGACTGCCCCCTTGATATTACTCTATGAATTTAGTATTGCCATCAGCAAATACATTATGAAACGCAAGCAGAAAGGAGAGAGAAATGGGAATCTTACGTGATATCGGAGCACCAGGATTGATTATCATCGTTTTAGGAGCTCTCTTGATTTTTGGACCAAAACGATTGCCTGAACTAGGCGAATCAATTGGTAAAATGCTATCTGAATTTAAAAAAGCAGTTAAAGGAACTGAAAATCAAGATAAGGAAGACTAAATCTTGTCAAATAAAAAACTTTGTACTCTGGAAACCATTGTTTGGCTATCTAGAGTGCAAAGTTTTTTTGAGGTTGGAAAATTTGGAATTAAAAACTGATTTTAAAAATTCATGATTAAGCCTTTTATGGGTGGTCATAATTGATGTTTACAAAATTTTTAAGAAAAATCAGGACAATAGTGATATATTTAAGAAGCTAATTCATAGATTATCTGATATGTCCGTCCAAAATCTTGAAAAAATTGATTGACTGTTAGATATCATTTTCACTCCATATAAAGAATCAAAACAACTAAAAACAGAAGTAGTGTTTAGATAGGAAACTTTTTTTAGATGTTAGAGACCCTGATTTTATGATAAAATAAGTAGAAGATTTATATTTGTAGTTAATCTTATGTCCTTGTAAAATTTTTGTATTTTTAAATGTTTTTTTAAAGAAATAATATTTTAAATACAGAGATAAAATATAGTCAAATAAAGAGTAGTGTAAAATTTGAATTGCCTTCATAGCTTTCCTTTCATTAGAAATTAGTTTATCAAAAGAAAAAAGATGAGCAATATTGAAATACCAAATAGTATCTATATTATCATGAAATGTCTAAACTAAGATAATTTTTACCATTTAAGATAGTATAGAAACCTTTTAAGATTTTTATAATTTAATTTCCATCATTCTGATAAGATTAAACTTATAGAAGGAGGCTAAATATGAAAGACTATATTTTATATCAAGATAGAGCTATCGTAAAGGTACCACTCTCTAAAATTTATTATGTTACAACTCACCCAACAAAAGCTCATGCTGTTCTTTTTGTAACAGCAGAAGGGAATTTTGAAGCTTCAACCTCACTAGCTAAAATCGAAGAGGAAAGTACAGAAGAACTTATTAGATGCCATAGAAAGTTTCTTGTGAATAAAGATAAAATAGCAGGATTTAATCATGAGACAAGAACGATTATGTTTATGGATGATAGAGTATCAGACATCGCTTGTTCTAGAAGACACTTTACAATATTAAAAAATCAGTGGAAAAATATATAGGAGTGAAATAGTGAATATTTTTATACTAGAAGATAATTTTTTACAACAGACTAGAATTGAAAATATTGTCAAAAAAATTTTGGTGGATAATAAGATTGAGTATAGGCATTTTGAGGTTTATGGAAAACCTCAACAGTTTTTAGAGGACATTTCAGAGAGAGGAAATCACCAATTATTTTTACTTGATATCGAAATAAAAGATGAAGAAAAAAGAGGGTTAGACGTTGCAAGGGAGATTAGAAAACTTGATTCCCAGGCTGCGATTGCTTTTGTAACAACACATTCTGAGTTTATGCCTGTATCTTTTGAATATTTAGTGTCGGCTATCGATTTTATTGATAAAGAATTACCTGAACCGACATTTATAAAACGTCTTGAAAATGTTATTTTAAATGTTAGTAACAATCAAGGAAGAACAGTATCTGAGGAC